>JAHDRO010000109.1 GCA_018433265.1 Bacteroidales bacterium | reverse complement strand
TCCTTTTTTGTCTTTTGATTGTCCTAATATTGAAAGGACATTTCAAAGATTAAAGCAATGGAAGAGGATCAATATAATAGGATTAAATCTCTGCTTGTCAAACAGCTATTGTCTGATTTAACTGATGAGGAGCGTGGAGAGTTGGAGCAGTGGAGGAATCTCTCTGACGAGAATGAGGATCTTTATCAAAGACTTAATGACAAGGATTACCTGGTAAATAGGTTTAATGATTTCAATGAGATTTTGTCCAAAGAGAACAGAGACACTATTAATCGTCGAGCTGGTCTAAAAGTAAAATTTAATTCTGCTTTTAGAAGTGTATGGTTCAGAAGAATAGCCTCCTCATTTATAATTATTGCTGCAGCATATTCTGCCTACAGGATTACAGCAGAAATTAAGAAAAATTATTCTATTCGTGAGACATATTCCAAATTGGAAGATGTACGTCGCCGTTCTGTTACACTTACTGTTGGTGGCAATAGAGTTATTGATATTGGCAATTTACCGGCCAATACCAGAATTGAAGGCGTAGATGCCGCACTAATCGATGGTTCTCTTAATTACAGTTTGACAGACAATGTGAAACGTTTAAATAACAGCAGGGTAGAAATGCATGAGATTTTTGTTCCTGAAATCAAAATTTTCAAGGTTGTTCTTCCTGATGGTTCTAAGGTCTGGTTAAATTCGAGAAGTCATCTTTATTATCCATCAGTTTTTGGAGATAGTTCAAGAGAAGTTTATCTCGACGGTGAGGGTTATTTTGAAATTTCTAAAGATGCTGAAAGGCCTTTTGTAGTCAGGGGTAATGGTTTAAATATCAGTGTAACAGGGACAAAGTTTAATTTTAAGGCTTATGGCGACGATAATTTACTTTCAGCTACTCTGGCTGAAGGCAAAATCACTGTTGGATATAAAGATGCTTCAGGACAATACAGAAAACATGTAATGCAGCCAGGCTATCAGTCCAATTTGGATAAAGAAAGCAAAGAACTGTTTGTCCAACAAGTTAATACATCTTTTTATACTTGTTGGAAGGATGGTCTGTACTATTTCGATTCAATGCGATTGGAGGACATTATGGATGATATTGGAAGATGGTACGGTCTAGAGGTCGTTTTTGTTGATAATACATATAAAGACAGAATTTTGTCTGGTAAGCTCTCGAGGGAAGATGAAGCAGAAAAAATGCTTGA
>JAHDRO010000246.1 GCA_018433265.1 Bacteroidales bacterium | reverse complement strand
GGCACTCGTCTCCTGAACACCTTATGGTCTGTAGAGGAAACCAAGGAAAAGCTTCCAGATTATATTAAAGCCACAATAGCTAAGAAAGATCTGAAACTTTACATTATCAATGCTACAAATATTGCCGAAGAAATAGGTTTGGGCAATAGAACAAATACAATTCTTCAGTCAGCATTCTTCAAGAGTACAAATATAATCCCTTACGATCAAGCAGTTAAAGAGATGAAAAAGGCTGCAGAAAAATCATATGGAAGAAAGGGTGAGGCAATTTTGAAAATGAATTACGACGCTATTGACAGAGGTGCAGAATACGTTCAGGTAGATATCCCTTGTGAGTGGAAGAATCTGACCGCCAAATTCCGTCCTTCTAACTATGACAGGCTTGCACCTGACTGGGTAAGAAATGTTGCAGACCCTGTAAATGCACAAAATGGCAATGATCTTCCTGTAAGTGCATTCCTCAATTTGGAAGATGGTACTATTCCTGCCGGAACTGCTGCATATGAAAAAAGAGGTATTGCTGTCAATGTGCCAGAATGGCAAAGTGAAAACTGTATACAATGTAACCAATGTGCCTATGTTTGTCCTCATGCTGCAATACGGCCATTTTTGATGAGTGAGGAGGAACAGGCTAATGCTCCAAAAGGTATTAAGAAACTTACCGGTAATGGTCCATTCAAAGCATACAGCTTCACAATACAGGTGTCTGTGATGGATTGTACAGGCTGCGGAAACTGCGTTGATATATGTCCGGCAAAAAATCAAGCTATAATAATGAAGCCTCTTGAAACACAGCTTCATGAACAGAGCAACTTTGACTACCTTAATTCGGTTGTTGGATATAAGGACACAATACAGCCAAAGACACAGAATGTCAAGAATCTTATGTTTTCTCAACCATTATTCGAATTTTCCGGAGCTTGTGCCGGTTGTGGAGAAACTCCTTATCTGAAGGCTATATCCCAGCTTTTTGGTGACAGGATGATGGTTGCAAATGCAACAGGTTGCTCATCAATATACAGCGGCTCTTTCCCTTCTTCACCATATACCACAAACAAGGATGGATATGGTCCATCCTGGGCAAATTCTTTGTTTGAAGATAATGCTGAATTTGGTTTAGGGATGAGACTTGGTTCAGAAAGAGTTCGTGACAGGATTGCAAAACTTATGGCAGATGGACTCGAATGCGATAAATGTTCTGCAGAAACAAAAATGTTATTTGGCGAGTGGCTCTCCAAACGCAATGACCCTGCAGCTACAAGAGAGATTGCCGATAAGCTTGTGCCTTTAATCACATCTTGCAATTGTGATATTTGCAAAGAACTGACCACTTTGAAAGATTTTCTGGTTGTTCGCTCTCAATGGATAGTTGGAGGTGACGGATGGGCATATGATATTGGATATGGTGGACTGGACCATGTTCTTGCATCTGGTGAAAACGTTAATGTTATAGTGCTTGATACTGAAGTATATTCTAATACAGGTGGGCAATCCTCAAAGTCTACCCCTGCAGGTGCCGTTGCAAAATTCGCTACCTCCGGGAAGAAGATTCGTAAAAAAGACCTTGGAATGATGGCTATAAGCTATGGATACGTGTATGTCGCACAGGTTGCAATGGGTGCTAACAACAACCAGCTCCTTAAGGCCCTCAAGGAGGCAGAAGAATATAATGGGCCTTCTCTCATCATTGCCTACTCACCATGTATTAACCACGGACTGAAAAATGGGATGGGTGCGTCCCAAAGAGAAGAAAAGTTAGCTGTTGAATGTGGTTACTGGCATCTTTACAGATATAATCCTGCTCTCGAAGCAGAAGGCAAAAATCCTTTCACTCTCGACAGTAAAGAGCCTGACTGGAGTAAATTTCAGGATTTTATCAAAGGAGAAGTTCGCTACAGTTCACTTGTTAAAACATTCCCAAAGGAAGCCGAAGAGCTGTTTAAACTTACCGAAGAGTATGCTAAAATGAGATATAATTCATACAAAAGATTGGCCAGCATTTAGTAGTCTCTAAACTGATTGAAATGAGGTTGTCTACTTTTAGACAGCCTCATTTTTTATGTGCAATTGCTTTAGAACAGTATTATCTTTTTCTCCTCTTCAGGGATATCACCACTCTCAAGGATAACATCTTTTATTTTAGACTTTCTTGCCCTCACACTTGAATAAGGAATGGAGAGAATAATTGAAATATCTTTATTTGTGAGGCCACTCTTTACCAGAACCAGCATAAGAATGTCAATTGGAGAACAAATCGAGCTTAAGTAACGGGTATATGGATAAGCAGATATAAATCTATTACTATTTACAATCTGTGAATACTGATCCTTCATCTCCTCCTTTGTCCTTTTAACAAATTTGTGAAGATTGTCTGAAATGGTCTGATTGTATCGCCTCGATCTTTCAGCTTCGTTGAAAACATCTTCTATAAGATCAGGCATTGACAAGGCATTGGCTTTGCTGATCTCACTCAACAGCCATTCTTTTTCTTCAATACCAGCAAATGAGATATTTGATTTCCTTAAGTAGTTATTTTTTAATACGTTATAAGTCAAAAAAAAGAAAAGAACTACAACGACCAATATCAGATATAATTGATGTTTCTCTGCTTTGTCAAGCTGAGTATTAAGCTTTGCAACTTCATTTTTGTTATCTATTTCAAGAAGTTTTTCACGTGTTCGGGTTGTAGAATATCTTAAGAGATTTTCGTATGCCTCCTTGTAATAGTTACATGCAGACTGAAAATCACCATGCTTCTGAAGAAACAAAGCATAGCGCGCTGGGTATGTATAACTTTTATCTGCAACAGTATCATTTGATTGTTTGAGCGTTTCAAGAAAATAGGTCTCAGCACTGTCTCTTATACCTTTATTGTCATAATAAATAGCGAGCCTATAATTTAAACTTTGATAATCAACATCTTTAAGATTATATTTCTTAGCAAGATTTAGCATTCTTTTGAGATAAGCAGTAGCCATCTCCGACTCTCTCATACTTACATAAAAGATATACATGGCATTACACAATTCATATTCCAGAGCAGGTGATGCATTTTGAGCAAGTTGAATTGAAGCTATGCTCTGAAAGGCTTTGGGAATATTACCCATTGAAAGATATAGTCTTAATAGTTTTGTCTTAAGTCTTACAATTCCCACTGAATCATTTAACTCGGAAGCAGCCTTTATGGCTTTGTTTAAATAGACTTCAGCAAGGGGAAAAGCTTTTTGAGCTCTCAAAATTTTGCTTTTGTACTCATAACACTTTGAAAGAATATATGGATCTTCAAGACTATATGCTTGATAAACAGAATCGGCCTTTATCAGATAATCATAAGCAATAGAATCCTTTGAACCTCCCATTGAAATTAGAATACCATTGTACAGCAATGCTCTGCAATAGTTTCTTCCATCTTTTCTATGCGACTGATACCATGAAAGAGATTTACCGATATCCTCAATTTCATTTTGTCTGAATCCCATTGCGGCCCTCTCTTTAGCCATACTTCTCAGTAAATAATAATAAGCCTCATTATCTCCCTCCAAAAAAACCCTATCTAGTTGGTTAAGGCTATCTAGTAGAGCTTCAGGATTTTGAATAATTAAATGCTCCCAAGATTGCATGCGAGAATATAACTTGGCATTTTCATTGTTGATTCCGTCACATGAAATAATAAAAAACAATAAT
>JAHDRO010000381.1 GCA_018433265.1 Bacteroidales bacterium | reverse complement strand
GACTTCTCAAGCTGATTCTGCAAAAAATGAAATTAATCCGGATAGCAAGTATGTGCAAGTCTATTTTCATATTAAAAGAGTTGCTAAAATGCACAATAAAATATCATATGATGAATTCGGAAGAAAACACGTATGCGAACTTGCCGATGAAATCACTGACAGAATATATGTGAGATGTTTAGGATCAAGCAAAGGATATAAAGTGATTTATGATCTTGAAGTAATTTGTGGTAATGACCCTACTACCTATTTAAAAAATGTCGAAACCTATGTGACAAAAGGATTAGACAATGAGTTAGCTTGGATTGACCATATGATTACAAATTGCAATGACATTTTCCCAATCATTAACATAACAGCTTTCCATCCATTTAAAATATCAGAAACTGGTACTGAATCAGTATTATACAATCCACTACTCAATTCATGTGAACTGATTAAACTTGTGAATTAGACAGATATGAAAAAAGCATGGGCGTTACTATTTTCAATATTAATAATTATCGGATGTCATCAAATTGATGTGCCTTATGTTAAGCAATTGAACAACATCAATTTTAAATGTTCTGTAATTTACCCTGATGTTAAATCAAGTCAATATTTTGGTTATGGTAAATACGCAACAATATATGCTTTTGACACAGGTGATTTGAGAAATTATGTCGGAAATACCCCAGTCTCCGCTTTTTCTTCCGGGTACGGCCAACTTGTTACTTTATACCCATTATCAATTTCTGATGGTATCTATGACTTCTATTCCATATCCGAAAATTCAGGTAATTCTCCACAATTATATTTCTATGACGGCCAAGCATCAGGAGTTGTAAATGGTATTGATTATCTGTGGGCAGCTTCAAAGGAGAAAAATATAACTTATGACAGAAATGTCGAATTTCATTTTAAACACGTTTCCTGTCAGATAAAATTGACAATATTGAGTGAAGGTAATGTATCTTCTGTCAATGTAACCGATGTTAAATTCACTTTCCCGTCGCAGGATGGAGCATCGATTTATCTTTCAGAAGGTTATATAGCACCTGTAAATAATGTAGGCGCACTTGAATCAATTAATGGTTATGCTCATAGTATGAATTTTTATCTTTTACCATGTACTGCGTCCATGATCATTGAGGTTGTTCTTGATGCATCGATAGATGGCGATTTCCAAACAGGAAGGATATATCGTGCTACATTGTCAGAAGATTTTATTGGCGGCAATGCCTACGAATTGTGTTTAACAGTTAAGAACAACAATACAATTTCAGTTAATTGCAAGACAAAAGCATGGAGTACTCATACAGAATCAATTACATATTAGGCGTAATACTGCTAATTATGTTATCATCATGCATACAGGAAGATTACGACAATTGTCCAGATTACGGAAAATATCCTGTTATATTTATTGATGATGACACAAATCTTCAAAGAGAAGACTATAGAGTTATAATTAAAGTCTTCGAACAAAACAAAAGTTCTCATGTAGTAACAGTTAATTACATAATAAGAGCCGGTGAAAGAGAACTTTACTCTGATAAGACACTAAAACTTTATCCCGGATATTACACATTTAAAGCTATAAAATCAAACAATATTTTAAACATAAAGGATGATTTGCTAAGAATGGTTAATGGATATGCATGCCTTTCTATTGATTTATCCGAAAAAATCAAAAAAGCGCCAAAAAATCAATTAAATATGAAATTCAAACTTTCAAATTCCTTGATTAGAATTGCTTGTAACATGGATAAAGAGGCTAAAAATCTATTTGAAATTATTAATGTTGAAATATCAGCTCCTGACGACAGTAATGTTTTTCTAAATACCATCACTGGTAAGTCCAATTATTCACAAGAAGTTACAGAATACTACGACAGTTGTCACCTGGAAACAGAACCTTATATTTACTATTATTATTCTGTTCCACTAGTCAGATCAAAATATTTAAACTTCAAATTCACTTTTAAAGAATTATCAACCCGAAAAGTCAGTTCTATTTATACAAGAGTTTTTCTCTCATCTGATATCGAACAAGGCAAAGTTTACGACTTTCACTTTGACATAACTCCTCAAGACATATCTTACAAAATAACGACAATAATGGATTGGGAAACACTTGTTTATGATCCACAAATACATATCAACTAATAACATTTAAAATCATAAAAATCATGAAAAGCATTAAAATATTTTACTCAATAATTATATTATTACTAATTTCTACTTCATGTCAAAAAGAGAATTTAAATAAATTACAAAAAGAAGAGATTAAATTCTACGCATCTTACAGTGCTGATACTCAAACAAAAGCAACTTCAACTTTTGCATCAGGCAACAAAGTGACAATTATAGGATATTCTAGTGAAGCAAACACAGCTTCTGCGCCAACAGTCGCAGGTACACCAATAGATGCTACG
>JAHDRO010000158.1 GCA_018433265.1 Bacteroidales bacterium | reverse complement strand
TTTCTTGATGGAGATTATAGAAATTGGCCTAAATGGAAACTGGGCTCAGGGAGATTGTATATTCCTGATAAATACAGCCTAGGTTATTTTGTTCATTCATACATACGTACATCTTCTGGAAACAGCACGTATATAGGAGATATAACAAACTATGTGGCAGACCATTTCTACAATCCTTTCTGTGTAAAAAAGGCTTACAAGAGTTATACGGGGTATACAATTAGAGAACACTTCGAAAACATCAAGTATTCAATTGGAGAAAAGTGGAAGAATGAGGATTCTCTCAAAAGGCCGTTAACTTTATATAAACGAATTTCTCACAAAGGGAATGATTACTCATCTTACAGATCTGTTGTAAGTATCTCGCCTGATACACTCTTTGCAATAAGAAGTGATATGGATGAACCTGAAAGACTTGTAATGTTAGATTCTTCAGGCAATGAGAAGAGAATAGCCTATATGGGAAACAGGAGTAGTTATCTTGTATATAGTAACGGGAAGATTTTTTGGACTGAACAGCTCCCTTCTTTAAGATGGGAACTTGAAAGTTATTCTGTTTTGAGAGAGTATGATGTAAAAAGTGGTAAAATTCAAACCTTGACCAGTAAAAGCAGTTATTCAAATCCTTCTTTTTCTTTTACCGGAGATACGGTTGCTGTAAGCGAATATTTGCCCGAAGGAGGGTCAAGAGTCGTTTTAATTAATACTTTTTCTTTTGATATTATTGGTTCATTTAAAGTGCCAAATGGTGCTCAGGTTTTGGAAACACTTTTTATGGGGAATAATATCTTATATGCCACTGTTATTACTGAGTCGGGATTAGGGTTATATAAGCTTGATACGTCCTCCGGAGAATGGGAAAATGAAATTTCGGACCAGAGCAGATATATTACGAGGTTGAACAGAACACCGGATGGAATAATATTCGAGAGCGATCTGGATGGGACTAACAATTTATATTGCTACAATCCTCAGCTCAAATTTCTTCAGAAACTCACTAATTCAAGATTTGGAGCATTTGAGCCAAATGTCGATGAAAAAGGTGATGTTTACTATTCAGAATATGACAGTGGAGGATATTTTATAGCAAAAGCTGACAGGGATTCACTTAAATGGGAACCGGCTCTTTTTTCTAAGCCCGCAAAGATTGAAATTGCTGATTTACTATCACTTGAAGCGGGTTATTGCATTGATAGTGTGCATGTAGAACAAGGAATGCGATATGAATCAAAGCCTTACAGAAAAGGGGCTAATTTATTCAATTTCCACAGTTGGGCACCATTTTACTACAATGTAGATAAATTGATGAACAAATCTTTTGATAGTATGTATGAAGCTATAGCCCCGGGTTTTACAATTTATTCTCAAAATTTGCTCGGGAGTGCTGTTACAATGTTTGGATATTCCTATGTTAGCGGGTTTCATGCGGGTCATATGAGTTTTAATTATTCGGGACTGTTCCCTGTTATTGAATTATCAATGGATTACAACACAAGATGGAGGAGAGAAATCCGAATGATTCAGGATATTAATAGAAAAAAATATCAGTTATTTTATGATGTGAAGGGGTCACCAATGTTTACCTCAGATCTTCTTTTGTATTTACCTTTAAATTTTTCGAAAGATGGATGGAACAGAGGTCTGATGCCAAGTTTACTTTGGCGTTTCAGTAACGATTCTTATTATTCTATTGAAAATAACCGATATAATTATTATCAATATATTTCGGCAGGTATTCAATATTATAGCATACTGAAAATGGCTGCAAGAGATATTTTTCCTAAATGGGGATGGGGAATTGTGTTTAAGTTAAACAGAGTGCCATTTTCAAATGAAAATTATGGATCACTGTTCTATTCAAGAGTATATGCGTATATGCCTGGATTGCTTAGAAATCATGGCCTTAAAATAGGTTTTTCGTTTCAATATCAAGATTTTTCAGGTAAAAACTATCTTTTATCCAATATTGCAGACTCACCAAGGGGATATGATCAACTTTATGGTAAGCGGTATTATTCTTTTTCTATTGATTATGCCTTGCCTCTCTTTTTGGGAGATATAGAAATACCTTCTCTATTATATCTTAAAAGGTTACAAGTTATTCCTTTCGCTGATTATGCATACAATGTGGGTTCTAGAGAAAATAAAAACATGTTTTCTGTTGGGAGTGATATGCTTCTTGACTTTAATATATTGAATATATCTATTGGGCTTTCAGCAGGATTAAGATTTGCACATACAGCTGAGAATAATAACGTGTTTCAGTTTTTGTTCAATATTCCAATATATTGAATATTCATTATATAATTTGAATCTACTTGTGATAATAGTCATAAATTATTTTGGCTGTTTTTCCCCCAACAGTTTCAGTTAATTCTTCAAACGTCGCATTTTTAATAGCTTTTAAACTTTTAAATTTACCAAGCAAGAGCTCCTCTTTTTTTTCTCCAATTCCTTTTATTTGTCTTAACTCAGAGTTAATCTGTCCTTTGCTGCGTTGATTACGGTGATGTTTGATGCCAAATCGATGGGCTTCATCTCTTAAGTGCATAATCAATTTAAGAGAAGAAGAATTTTTATCGAGAAACAGTGGATCAGGATCACCGGGAATTATCAGTTCTTCGAGCCTTTTAGCTATTCCTATGATTTTTATTTTATTATGTAAGTCAAGTTCGCGAAGTGCCTCATATGCATAGTTTAATTGTCCTCTTCCTCCATCAACTACAATGAGCTGAGGAAGCGGGGCATTTTCTGCAAGTAGTCTTGAATAACGACGGTTTACAACTTCTTTCATAGTTGCAAAATCATTTGCGCCAACTACACTCTTTATGTTAAAATGTCTATAGTCGTTTTTTGACGGCATTCCGTCTTTAAAAACAACACAGGCAGCAACTGCATACTGACCCAGTATGTTTGAATTATCGAAACACTCGATATGGGTTGGGAGTTGATCCATATTCAAATCTTTTTGCAGTGTTGAAAGTAATCTGTTGAAGTGATCTTCTGGCCTTAATGTTTCTGCGTGTTTTATTCTCTCTGCCTTGAACTG
>JAHDRO010000073.1 GCA_018433265.1 Bacteroidales bacterium | reverse complement strand
TTTACCGACAAGAACGTGTGACAACATATGGCAGACACTTCCGCATCCATAAATTCCGTACGATGGTGAGTAATGCTGACAAGATCGGAACGGCTGTTACTGTGGGGGCTGATCCACGAATCACGAAGGTGGGAGCTAAACTGCGCGGGCACAGACTGGATGAGCTGCCTCAAGTTCTAGATGTCATAAAGGGCGACATGAGTTTTGTGGGAACGCGACCAGAGGCAGTGAAGTATGTAGATCGGTATAAGCCTGAGTATAATGCTACGCTTCTAATGCCGGCTGGTATTACGTCAGAGGCGAGCATCAGGTACAAAGATGAAGATAAGCTGCTTAACGCCGCTGATGATGTAGATGAAGTGTATGTGAATCAGGTGCTCCCGGAGAAGATGAAATGGAATCTGGAAAGCATAAGGAGATTCAAGTTTCTACGAGAGATATTAACTATGTTCCGAACAGTATTTGCTGTGTTGGGAAGAGATTATGAGTAGTGGCTACGGCCGCTTAATAAAGGAGTAGCCACAAAATGGACAAATACTCAGTCTTAATGACTGTATATACGAAGGACAATCCTGAATACTTTTCCTTGGCTCTAGATAGTATGGTGAACCAGACCTATCAACCGGATGAAATTGTGCTGGTGAAAGATGGACCTGTGACAGACCAGCTTCAAAAGGTTATCGATGATCATATCGAATCGGGTGCTCCAATTGTCCAGGTTCAATTACCAGAGAATAAAGGATTGGGATTAGCTCTTAATAAAGGTATCAAGGTAATAAAAAATGAATTGATTGCACGCATGGATTCTGACGATTATTCTTTCCCAGAGCGATGTGAGCTGCAGGTAAAAGAGTTTGAAAAGAATCCGAAACTCGATATCATCGGTTGCCCTGTGCTTGAATTTGTCGGAACGATTGATAATATCGTGGGCGAGAGGAAAGTTCCGCTGACAAATGAAGAAATCTATCGTTTTGCAAAAAAGCGAGATCCGTTTAACCATCCTACAGTAATGTATCGTAAATCAGCGGTTGAAGCGGCTGGGTGTTATTCAGATTACCGAAAGAATCAGGATACGGATTTGTGGATTAAGATGTTATCTAATCATGTTACTTGTATGAATCTGGCAGAGCCGGTATTTCGTTTCCGCTTTGATGAGGGAACATACAAGAAGCGCAAGTCCTGGATTAATACGAAGATATTAATAGAGATCAGATATAAAGCCTGGAAGTCAGGGTTTAATTCGTTTGGGGAATTTCTGATGGTTGCGACGGCGCAGCTTGGAATGTACATCCTTCCAGTGGGCTTCCAGATGTTTTTATACCAGAAGATATTGAGGAGATAGCATGAGCCTCGAACAAAAGATAAACTATCAACTGAATAAATATCCCGGTATAAAAAAAGTTGTAAAGTCTGCTTATCAGCATGCCATGTATGCAATCTCTCCGAAAATCAAAAGTGAGGGAAACATTAATCGCCTTTCTCCAGACGATGCAAATCATGAGTATTTCTTTGGTTACTACGATAAGTGTCCTTGGGATATAACGGATCGCTATGTCCTATGCCTGAAAGCTAATGATACATGGTCAGATGTAAGCCCAAAAGAAAAAGCAGATATACTTCTGATTGACACCGGGGTGCCAGAGAAGGATAGGAACAGAGTTAAGAAGATTGCCGAAACACGTGCGTGGAATGTACAGCAGTCCTGCATGCTTCAATGGTTGGGACCGGATTATTCAACCCGCATTCTTTTCAATGATTATCGCGACGAGAAATATGTGGCTGTGGTCAAAGATATATCGGGCGGTGCTGAGCGCATTATCGATGCTCCCGTGTACACAGTCTCTTCTGATGGGAAGATTGCTCTGACGCTGGATTTCAGCCGACTATACAACCTGCGCCCAGGTTATGGCTACTATAACATCCCAGAGAAGACAAAAGGTATCACACTGCCTGATTCCACAGCGGTGTGGAAGATTGATTTGGAGAGCGGAGACGTCACTTCCCTCTTGTCCTATAAAGATTTTGCGACATTCCAACCGCGGTCTGAAATGCAGGAAAAGGGTGCAGTTCATAAGGTGAATCACCTTATGCTGAGTCCGAACGGTAAGCGATTTATGGTGCTCTATCGTTGGTTTGTTG
>JAHDRO010000264.1 GCA_018433265.1 Bacteroidales bacterium | reverse complement strand
ATGTTCACTCTGCAAATCAGTACCCCAGAAAACGGGATATTCAAATTTTTGTCCCGATTTCATGAGAATATCAACTCCTTCGGTATAGGTTAGTCTTACAAAATCAGTGTTGATAACGCTCTCAAGTCTATCAATCAGTTCTTTATCAAACATATCATTTAAGAACCTTAAGTCGTCAAAGCAATTGTCCAGAGCATATTTTACGAGATATTTGATGAACTCTTCTGCAAGATCCATATTCTCCTTGATCTCATAAAATGCCATTTCCGGTTCAATCATCCAAAATTCAGCAAGATGTCTTGGTGTATTGGAATTTTCTGCTCTAAATGTAGGTCCGAAGGTATAAATTTCTCCAAGAGCCATAGCTCCTAATTCTCCTTCAAGTTGTCCGCTGACTGTAAGATATGTGGGCTTGCCAAAAAAATCAGAGCTAAAATCTATTTTTCCTTCAGGTGTTCTCGGAGGATTGTCAATATCGAGAGTCGTCACCTGAAACATTGCTCCTGCACCTTCTGCATCGGAACCGGTTATCAGAGGAGTATGGAGGTAATAAAAACCTTTGTCGTTAAAGAACCTATGAATAGCAAAAGCCATTGCATGGCGGATACGGAGTATAGCTCCAAAGGTGTTGGTACGTGGCCTCAGATGTCCAATTTCACGTAAAAATTCCATACTGTGACCTTTTTTCTGAAGAGGATATTTCTCTGGATCGGCTGAACCATACAATATGAGTTTTTTTGCCTGAATCTCAACAGCCTGTCTACTGCCGACAGATGCGACCAGAGAACCCTCGACGCAAATACATGCTCCAGTTGTCACATCCTTGAACTGTTCATCTGAGAAATTGCTCATATCAAACACAATCTGTATATTATTGATTGTGGAGCCATCATTTAGAGCGACGAAAGATATGTTTTTATTGCCTCTTTTTGTTCTTACCCATCCTTTAACTTGTACATCGACACCTGCATTCAGTTTCAACAGTTCGCGAACCTTAATTCTTTCCATATAATTTTGATAACAACTCTATTTATATATCAAGCAAAGTTACTCAATTGGTAGGAAATCACAATAATATTATTTTGGATGGTTCACTCTCGTTGGAGCAATGGTCAATGGCAGTGATAACATATTGATATCTAACTTTTCTGCCCTTTGGAACTTCGGGTTTGTAGTAATTTGTATCAACGACTTTTAGCAGATATTTCGGATTATCTATATCAATTTTTTCTTTGAGAGAGAAGCGATATACTGCAAAAAATCTGGCCTCTTGCATTTTGTCATTATTGCTATTGTGATTCCACCTTATAATACCCTTTTTCACTGTCAAATCTGTCACTGGTGGAGGTGCGATTGAGTCAAGAGATTTATATGCAGGAACAAGGGCAATGTATTTTTGATATTTTTGAATAAGAGAGTCAGTAAATCCAAATGGGTTTGAAAGTAATGACCAGCCAGGCCACCATACGTTTCCATCTACATTTGGCAGCTCTCTTTCAAGTCTCATCTTTTCAGCAAACTGAGTCTTGGTAGAATCTGCGATGTCTTTTTCATTGAATGTACTGATACTTTGTCCTATGTAGAGCTGTCCCTTAAAATTGGCGTCATTCCACCAATTAATCAATGTCAAATAATCTGCAGCTGGGTGCCCTATTTTCCAGTAAAGCTGTGGGACATTGTAGTCTATCCATCCATTTTCCAGCCAAAGGGGAATGTCGGCATATAGGTCCTCATAAGTAGAAAGGCTATTTGTTTTGCTTCCGCTTCCATCTGGAGTATCTTTAAAGTTTCTGTGGACTCCGAAGGGACTGATCCCAAATCTTATCCACGGCTTGATTTTTTTGATTGTATCATTAATTTCTCTTATGAGAGTTGATACATTATTTCTTCTCCAGTCGCCTTTTTGCCAGTATTCAAATCCCTGTTTATTAGCATATTTCACAAATGATGCATCATCATGAAATTCTTCAAATTTTTCGGGATATGGATAAAAGTAATCGTCAAAGTGAATTGCATCAACATCATATCTTGTCACAATATCTGCAATAACATTTTTTGTATGAGCTATTGCTTCTGGTTCACCCGGGTCAAAGTAAAGCTGTTTGCCATATTTTTTGAATATTTCAGGCTTTTTGAAATAGAGATGATTTGGATGGAGTTGCTCCTGATCATTTGAAGTTACACGATATGGGTTACACCAGGCATGTAATTCCATACCTCTTTTATGAGCTTCTGTAATCATAAATTCAAGAGGATCCCATAGTGGTTCCGGCGCCTTTCCCTGTTCACCGGCAATAAATCTGCTCCATGGCTCCAAATCTGATACATAAAATGCATCAGCTTGTGGTCTTACCTGAAAAATCACAGCATTAATTCCAGCTTGTTGAAGGACGTCAAGAGTATGGCTGAGGTACTGTTTCAATGAATCACTGCTCATATGCTTGAAATTTTGATTTCCCACCGTATGAAGCCATGCGCCACGAAATTCTCTCTTAGGCAAATCTTGAGAATAGAGTTGGAGAGAAAAAAGAAAAATTGCTATATAAATAATAATACTTTTTTTCATAGTTTATATTTTTAGAAATTGAGATTCATAGCTTTCATGATTTTTTTAGGAATTTCGGTATTATCCATTCTCCCGTTAAAGAGATAATCTCCGGCACCTATCGAATAAACAGGAACATATACTCCTGTGTGACCTGATGTTGTCCAACCAATGTTTGCCTTAGTATTTATTGTTTCGTTATCTTTGATTGTCTCGTTATCAACGGCAAAAGATCTATCTTGCGTATTCAAAACATCCAAATTAAGATGGTTGCCGCCCTTATTTCTTCCAAGTGAAGCTCCTCCTGTATCATGATCCGCAGTAACTATAATAAGAGTCTCTTTAGGATGCTTCAGATAAAATTGGTATGCAACTTCTACGGCGTCAGCAAAATCGATTATTTCGAGAATATCCGTTTTGGCATCGTTACTGTGTGCAGCCCAATCTATTTTACCTCCTTCTGCCATCATAAAAAAACCATGTTTGTTCTTACTCAAATGATCAATGCCGGCTTTAACCACATCGCATAATTTGAGGTCGTTATCTTTTCTGTCAATGGCAAACGGAAGATCAGATTCTTTGCCTTCCTCCTGAAATAAAGCAACTTTTTTTGAATTTTTAACTTTTTCAATTTCGGACAATCCTCTTATTATGGTATAGTTACTATCTGCTAGAATCTTGAAAATATCTTGTTTATCTCCATTTTTGCCCCTTGGTTCAGAAAAATCACCCCCTCCAACAAATTCAAAACCACTCTTTGGCAATTGGAGAGATATTTCGTAATAGTTTCTTCTGTTGGCATTGTTCGCATAAAATGATGCAGGTGTTGCTTGTTCAAGTTGAACTGTTGAGATTATTCCAATAGAATAGCCCTTTTCATGAAGCATGTACGTTATACTCTTTAACTTGTTGGTGTCAGAATCAACACCTAACATATAGTTCTTCGTTTTCTTTCCAGTAGAAAGAGCTGTTCCTGCTGCTGCTGAACATGTAATATGATAATTTGCAGAATGTGTTGAGCAAAACCCAAATGATGGAAATTTTGAAAAGACAAGTGGTTCAGATCCGATAATGCCTTTTTTTGAGGCAAGATATGTTTCTGTTAGTGCAACTTGAGAAATTCCCATGCCATCGCCAATAAAAAGAAAGACATACTTTGTATGGTCATTACCTCCTAAACATATTGTTGATGGAAAAATTATTATTGCAATGATAATTGAAATGAATCTGTTTTTCATTAAAAAAGGGTGGTTTAAATATAACAATAAAGGGTGCCCTAAATTTAAATAGGTGCACCCTTATAGTACAATTGTATAGGCAATTATATGCTAGGTTCAGATTCCGGTTTTCTTGCAGAGTACATAATTTTAAGAGCTGAACACCTTCTAAGTTCCTGCTTAATATCAGTGATAATACCCATTCTGACATTTTGATCAGCCTTTATGCATACTGTCATGAACTGCTTGTCAGCTTCTGATAGGGATTCTCTTTCTGCAGCAATAAAATCACGTATATCATCGATAGTCTTGAAAGAATCGTTTAGCTGTATTCGAGCATCAGTACCGTATTTACTTTGTTCAGCACGGATAGGTGTTCCAACATAAATATGCGCAGCCAAATCTTTTCTTTCAAGTTTTGCAGCCTCAGAAGCTTCAGGTAATTTGAATTCAACCTTCCTTGTAACCTCCCGGATAGTTGTTGTAATCATAAAGAAGAACAGCAACATGAACACAACATCAGGCAATGACGACGTGCTAATCGGCGCCATTGTTTTAGTTTTTTTATTTGCAATCATATTATATTCTCCTTTCTAATATTTTTTACCAGTATCCTTTGGTTCTGCTTCAGAAATGTTCTGAGGGATAGCCTTTCTTACTATTTCCTGTTTGGCTTCGTCTAGAGCAAAGAATGACTTGCCAAAATGCTCAAGAGCGAATTGATTTCGGACCTCATTAACTGCTTTGACCAATTCGTTTTGAACCCTTATATAGGCATCATAGCTTGTCCCACGAGTATTCTGAAGTGAGATAATACCTTTGGAAACAGGATACATCCCAAACCCTTCAATGAATTTATCCTCTTTTTCAGGGAGAGATGGATCATTGTTGGGATTTAAAAGGAACTCCTTTGCCTTGTCTTTCAACATAGATATGTCAATGATCTGGCCTCCTGCAAAAAGTCTGTCAGATTCATTAATCCTTACAACCAAAACATTTCTACGGTTGACCTTCTGATCTACAACCTTCTGATTCTTATCAGGCATTGGTGGTAAACGACGCTGAAGGCCAGAATTGGAGTCCATGTTCGATGTTATAAGGAAAAACACCAGAATTATGAAAGCCATATCGGCAGTAGAGCTCGCGTTAACTTGATTTACTGGTCTTGCCATGTTTTATTTTCTGTTTTGGATAATGGATTTGATACCTCCTCCTATAATAACTAAAATCGAAGCTCCAAGCATAAGATAAGTAATGATAAGCGCAGTATCGGTAAGTTTAAGAGTTTGTGCACTTGGAGGTGTTTCAATCATAAGTCCTTCAATAGGTGCT
>JAHDRO010000407.1 GCA_018433265.1 Bacteroidales bacterium | reverse complement strand
TATCTAAATCTATTTTTTCTCAGAAGGTCGGACGTGAGATGTGGAGCCCACAGACGATAATTCCTGCCTCAAGTTATGACTATAAATCTAACTTTGCTGCATATGGATTGGGATGGAGAGTCAATGACATAAATGGATACAAGCAGGTTTCACATACTGGAGGACTTTCAGGTGTGGTTACTCAGGTAACTATGATTCCGGAGCTTAAACTTGGAATAATTGTGCTTACCAATCAACAGGCATCTGGCGCCTATGTTACTATAACTAATACTATTAAAGATACTTATCTGGGGATTAAGGGAAGAGATAGGTTGAAAGAAAACATAGAGGCTCTTCGCAGAAATTCTTCGTCAGCTCGTGATGAAGTTAGCAAAGTGTGGAACAAAGTTGCAAGTTCAGCCAAATTTGCTCCGGGGAGCGAAGATTTGAAGAGTTATACAGGCAAGTACAGAGACAACTGGTTTGGGATAGTTAATATAACTTTAGAAAACGGAGCATTGAGATTTGCATCTGAAATGTCTCCACAGCTCAAAGGTACACTCTGTTTTTATACAGGCGACACATTTATTGTGAAATGGGATGAAAGAAGTTTTGACGCAGATGCTTTTGTGTGGTACTCTAAAAATATTGAAGGAGTACCTTCGGGATTTAAGATGAAAGCCATATCTCCTGAGACAGACTTTAGTTATGATTTTCAGGATTTAGATTTTTACAGGGTAAAATAATAATCTAAAATAATAATCGAAAAAAAGGTCGCCGAAACATTTTGTTTGTCAAGGCGACCTTTTGTCTGCTATTACTGCTAAAAACTGTTACTGTTCAAACTTTTGCATAAGCAGTTCCATGAGTTTGATAGCAGCGACAGAGATTGGTGTTCCAGGACCAAATATAGCTGCAACACCTTCTTTGTAGAGTGCATCATAATCTTGTGGAGGTATTACACCTCCGACGATTACCATAATATCCTCTCTTCCAAGTTTTTTCAGTTCATTTATAAGTTGAGGGACCAATGTCTTGTGACCAGCTGCAAGAGAAGATATCCCAATTACATGCACATCGTTTTCAACAGCTTGTTTAGCTGCCTCTTCAGGTGTTTGGAAGAGAGGCCCCATATCGACATCAAATCCACAGTCGGCATAGCCTGTGGCTACAACTTTAGCTCCTCTGTCATGCCCATCTTGCCCAAGTTTGGCCACCATAATACGAGGCTGTCGCCCCTCTTTTTTTGCAAATTCAGCGACGAGCATCTTTGCTTTTTCAAAATCGCTGTCATTTTTAATTTCACTTGAATATACACCAGTGTTCATACGAGTAATTGCTTTATATCTTCCGACCACAACTTCACATGCATATGATATCTCACCGAGAGTGGCGCGAGCTTTAGCAGCTTCTACTGCAAGTTCAAGCAGGTTGCCAGTTTTATTTTCAACAGCTTCGGTAATAGCTGCAAGAGCTTTTTTAACCTTAATCTCATCACGATTTGCGCGTAACTCTTTGAGTCTTGCTATCTGGGACTCTCTAACTTTTGTATTGTCAACATCGAGTATTTCTATAGGATCTTCTTTCTCAAGCCTATACTTGTTGAGCCCTACAATTATGTCAAGACCAGAGTCAATTCTGGCCTGTTTTCTTGCAGCGGCCTCTTCGATCCTAAGTTTTGGAATACCGGTTTCAATAGCTTTGGCCATACCACCGAGTTTTTCAATCTCTTTGATATGTTCCCAGGCGCGTTCAGCAATCAGTTGAGTAAGCTTCTCAACATAGTATGAACCTGCCCAAGGATCAATAGATTTTGTAATATTAGTCTCTTCTTGTATGTATATCTGCGTGTTACGCGCTATGCGTGCAGAGAAATCGGTAGGAAGAGCAATAGCTTCATCAAGTGCATTCGTATGAAGCGATTGAGTATGACCCAATGCAGCCCCCATGGCTTCAATACATGTTCTGGCGACATTGTTGAAAGGATCCTGTTCTGTAAGAGACCATCCCGAAGTTTGGCAATGAGTCCTGAGAGACATGGATTTGGGATTTTTAGGATTGAACTGACGTATCAGTTTTGCCCACAGCATTCTGGCTGCTCTCATCTTGGCTATCTCCATAAAATGGTTCATTCCTATAGCCCAGAAGAAAGAAAGTCTTGGTGCAAACTGGTCAATTTCCATTCCGGCTGCAATTCCTGTCCTAAGGTATTCAAGTCCATCAGCGAGAGTATAGGCCATTTCAATGTCACATGTGGCACCTGCTTCCTGCATATGATAACCTGAAATGGAAATCGAATTGAACTTAGGCATGTGCTTGGCAGTATATGCAAAAATATCACCGATTATCCGCATTGAAAAGACAGGAGGGTAGATATAAGTGTTTCTAACCATGAACTCTTTGAGAATATCGTTTTGAATTGTTCCGGACATCTCCTCAAGTTTGACTCCTTGTTCCAGCCCTGCCACAATATAAAATGCAAGAATAGGTAAAACGGCTCCATTCATTGTCATGGAGACAGACATTTTATCGAGAGGGATTTGATCAAAAAGCACCTTCATGTCTTCCACACTGCAGATACTGACTCCGGCTTTTCCGACATCACCAACAACTCTTGGATGATCAGCATCATATCCTCTATGTGTAGCTAAGTCGAAAGCAACTGAAAGTCCTTTTTGACCAGCAGCCAGATTCCTTCTGTAAAAGGCGTTTGACTCTTCTGCAGTAGAGAAACCGGCATATTGACGTATTGTCCAGGGTTTCTGAACATACATAGTACTATATGGACCGCGAAGAAAAGGTGGAATACCTGCAGCATAGTTAAGATGTTCCATACCTTCAAGGTCGGCAGCTGTATATATATTTTTTACTGGAATCTGTTCTGAAGTCATCCAAACTGATTTATCGCCGGTTAAGCTTACATGACCTTCTTTGTTATATTCTATTTCTGAAAATTTTGGACGCATATTTTATAAATTATATTGTAAAATGTTAGAAAATACCTAAAAGTGTCTGATAGCTCTTTAGAGTTTCAAGCAAATTACTCTTGACACTTATAAAATTATTTACCCCCTTTGAGATTAATTCCTCTTTACAGGCAGGGTCTCCTGCAACCACAAGTATTGCTTTGTCTCCCAAAAGCTTCTTGATTTTAGGTGCACTTTCGGCGTATTCTTCGTCGGATGAACATGCAACTACAATCTCTGCTTTAGATTCAAGTGCTGCAGAGACTCCTTCCTCGATTGTGGAGAATTGGTTGTTGTCAATAACCTGAATCCCGGCTACAGCAAAAAAGTTACATGAAAATTGTGCACGTGCGCGACAAGATGCAAGATTGCCATAAGTCAGCATAAAAGCTTTAGGTTCCTTACCACTCCTCTCTGTGGCAAATCGTAATGCCTCGAAAGCTTGTGCTCCACGGTACTTCTCTATAGGTTCGGCTATAGATAAAGGACTCTTTTCCATATTTGACCCCCTTGTAACAATATCAAATGTAACATCCTTATCAGCTTTTTCTGTGAAATTAGGATACTGATTGGTGCCGACAAGTATTTCTCTGCGAGTAGCAATATTAAGATCTCTTCTGTTGGATACTGCCTTAATTTCAGACTGGACAAAACCTTTGGTAAAGGCTTCAATGTAACCTCCCATCTCTTCGATTTTCAAAAAGAGCTTCCAAGCCTCATTAGATAAGGATGTTGTCAGATTTTCTACGAAGTATGAACCGGCAGAAGGATCAGTTACTTTATTAAAGTGGGATTCTTCTTTGAGTATAATCTGTACATTTCTTGCTATGCGGTTGCTGAACTCTCCCGGCTCACGTAAAGAATAATCATATGGAAGTACTTCAAGCGAATCTACACCCGCCAGTGCAGCACTCATTGCCTCAGTGGTATCGCGCAACATATTGACATATGAATCATAAATTGTTTGGTTCCACCGACTGGTGACAGCATGTATAACCATCTTTTGTGAGCACTCTTTTTCCGAACCATATTCCTTAACTATATTTGCCCACAGCATCCTGGCTGCACGGAATTTGGCGATCTCCATGAAATAGCTTGATCCAATACCAAATGTAAATTTTATTCTTCTGGCAGCTTCTTCTGGAGAAAAACCGAGATCAGTGATAGTTGACATATATTCATTGCCACTGGCAAGAGCAAAACCAAGCTCCTGGACACATGTTGATCCAGCATCATTGAAGGCATAACCTTCTACCCCAACTACTCGGATTAGTGGAAAATCAGCTACAGCATTAATGCATTCTTTTATAGTCGCTTTATAATTAGGACATCCGAATGCTCCGGTTGTGGTTAAATTCCTTAGAGGATCAAAATCAAAGGAGGCTTTGACTTCATCTGCTTTGGCTCCTGTACTCCTGATATACGAAACGAAAGATTTTATAATTTCAGGTGAGGCACACGAACAACCTGTAAAGTTAATCTCAGTCTTAGTGACGTCTATTCCTTCAAGAAGCTGGGCTATTTCTTTGACAGAAAGTGCTTTTTTGCCATCAATGCAAAATCCCACGGATTCAACACCTCTGTTCAATCCGTCAATTGCCAGTTCGTTGGCTTTTTCCAAGCTTTCCAGGGCACAGTAATCCTGTCTTATAAGCCAATTATTGTCTGTTTTTGTACCTCTTACAAATGGATATTCACCAGGAAAACTTTTCAAGTGTTTTAAATTTTCCAAATCCTCTGCTCGGTAATATGGACGCACCGGAAATCCTTCCAATGTCTTCCATATGAGTTTTTTCTCGTAGTCAGCGCCTTTAAGGTCTTTAGCGATCACCTCTTCCCATTGTTGGGTGGAAACAGGCGGAAACTCAGCGAATAATTTTTCTGCCATATTGATTGTTATGTTAATAATGCCATATTTTGTGGCAAAGGTAACAATTCTTCATAACAATTAAACCTTTTATAAGGCTTGAAGTCTTAATTACAAACAATATAAATTGCCAATAATATGAAAAAAATGCTTAGTATCTTTACCATGCTTGCAATAGTTGCAAACATGTCAGCTCAGGGAGTTCAAAAAGAGGCTAAACCAGCCATGAAGCTGGGTATGGAGAAGGGCTATCTGAGGGCAAATCCTCATGATTTAGCTCCTAAATTTACAGAAGAACAAAAGAAACAAGTTGCAGACTTCAAGCTTTCCCGCGATAAACAGCTTATTCAGATCAATAATCTTCTCAATGAAAAAAGGGCTCAACTTAAAACACTTCAACAGGCAGATAAACCTGATATGAAGAAAATTAATGCAAAAATTGACGAGATTACAGATCTTCAAAATCAGAAAATGAAACTTAATGCAACTTTCAAGAACAATGTCAGGTCAATTCTTACAGAGGAGCAGAGAGTCAGAATGGACATGATGCGAGAACATCAGAGGAATAATCAGGGAAGGCCACAGCGTCAGATTCAAATACGTACTGACATGAAACCGATGATGACAGGGCATGGGCAAAACAGACATGACGCTTTATGTCCGGGATGTCCTGGTTGCAAAGAATCTTCAGCTTACAAGGATTCTGTCAAAGTAATTAAAGTTAAGATGTAGTTAAATAGTTTATCATTTTCCTCTTTCGAGGTCATTTGCCTTGTCAGAGTAGCTTTGGATGTCGGCACCATTTTCAGGTATAGATTTCAGGTCTTTCGATTCAGCGGTTTTGGGTTTATGGATTTTATTTTCTGACCTGTTTGTGGTGCCTTCGGCATTTTTCTTCTCCTTAAGAACAGCTTTTCTGAGCTCGAAATTCTCACCAAGATATTTTTTTCTGACTTCGGGATTGTTTGCAAGCACTTCGGCCGTCCCACTTTCCAAAATACTTCCTTCATAAAGAAGATATGCCCTG
Source organism: Bacteroidales bacterium (assembly GCA_018433265.1). The sequence continues at coordinate 3,741 of JAHDRO010000407.1, read as the reverse complement.
TCAGTAATGGCAAGGGTCTCATGAACATTGTGGTCAGTAATGATAATGCCGATGTTTTTTGTTTTAAGATTTGCTATAATGTGCTGAATATCTTCAACGGCAATTGGATCTACTCCTGCAAACGGTTCATCGAGCAGTATAAATTTTGGATCAATAGCTAGTGCACGTGCAATTTCACATCTTCTTCTTTCACCTCCTGACAGTTGGATTCCCATACTTTTTCTAACTCCCTGAAGTCCAAATTCGTCCAAAAGTTCTTCAAGACGTTTGTGTCTCTCCTTTTTTGTCATGTTTGAAAATTCCATAACAGAGAGTATATTGTTTTCAACGCTCATTTTTCTAAATACAGAAGCCTCTTGAGCCAGATAACCCAACCCTTTCTTAGCCCTTTTGTACATAGGAAGATCAGTAATCTCTTCTTCATCAAGGAAAATCCTTCCGGCGTTAGGTTTAATAAGACCTGTTATCATGTAGAAAGTTGTTGTCTTTCCGGCTCCGTTTGGCCCAAGTAAACCCACAATTTCTCCTTGCTCTACTTCGATAGAAACGTTTTTAACTACTGTGCGGGTTCCGTATTTTTTAACAAGATTACTGCAATGTAAACGCATTATAAATTATTTTCGTTGCTATTTAAGCTCAAGTTTAAGGTCTTTCTGCAACTCTCCCAGTTCAGGATTGTTCTTCAGCAAAAAACTTGCCTTTTCTTCAGGAAGATATGGTTTTTTTGTTATTTTATCTTCAGAGACTACATCTACACAAAGATTGATCATTTTATTATTGAGGCTTTTTTGAAGGAAGACATTAAGTCTTGGAAGACATTTCTTTTCTATCCACTCCTTTTGTGCGTTGTTGCTTACAGTAAAATGAATCTTATAGTTATCAGAAATAGTTGGCTTAGAATGCCTCAAGGTATTGGCAAGATTGGGAAAATCTTTTTCGGATTCTGCCATCTGTTCCCATATGGGCAATAGTTTCTCCATATCAAATTCATCAACTCCGAGTTCCTGTGATCTTAGTTCTTCCTGCGTAGAAATCTCTTTTTCGGCTGACTTGTACAAATTTTTAATTGAAGTTGTCGCATGTTTCTGCTGCTTTGTTTCATTTTCGGAGGAGTTGTTCTTTGAACTTACAGCAGCTTCTGTAACAGTTTCGGCTGTTTTGTCAGTGGCTGAAATTCGACAGAGCTTGATAAGAGCAAATTCTATATGCAGCCTTTGATTTCCGCTGAGTTTATATCCCGCCTCACAAGATGTAGTGATGTTAAGTGCAGTATAAAGAAAGCTTATACTGCATTTTGTAGATTGTTCTCTGTATTTTTCAGCAACACTTGGTGCCAGATCCAATAATTTGAGCGTACTTGCATCTTTGCAAAGGAGTAAATTTCTAAAATGCGAACTTAATCCTCCTATAAAGTGCAGAGCATTAAAACCCTTTGAAAGTATTTCATCAAAAATCAACAGTGCTTCAGAGTGTTGAGAATTGAGAAAACAATCAGTCAGTCTCAAATAATAATCGTAGTCAAGCACATTTAAAGTAGAAATGACCTGCTCATAAGCTACTTTGTTTCCACAAAATGCAACAGTCTGATCGAAAAGAGTAAGTGCATCTCTCATAGCTCCATCTGCCTTTTGTGCAATAATATGTAAGGACTCCAGATCTATGTCGACTTTTTCCTGCTGGGCAATAATTTTGAGGTTTTTAACAATATCTTCGACTGATATTCTGTTAAAATCAAATGTTTGACATCTGGAAAGAATTGTTGGAAGAATCTTATGTTTTTCTGTGGTTGCGAGTATGAAAATTGCATGAGCGGGCGGTTCTTCAAGGGTTTTGAGGAAAGCATTGAAAGCTGCCTGAGAGAGCATATGCACCTCGTCAATGATATAGACGCTGTATTTCCCTATCTGTGGCGGAATTCTCACAAGATCGTTTAACTGTCGGATATCATCTACTGAATTGTTAGAAGCTGCATCGAGTTCATGAATTGAGTATGACCGTCCTTCTGCAAAAGAGATACAGGATTCGCATTCTCCACATGGATTCATATCAGCTGTAGGGTTTGAACAATTGATGGTTTTTGCAAAAATGCGAGCTGTTGTAGTTTTCCCAACACCTCTTGGGCCACAGAAAAGATAGGCATGAGCCAACTGCTTGCGTAGTATTGAATTCTTGAGAGTCCTTGCAATATTTTCCTGACCGATTAGAGTGTCAAAACTGTTCGGTCTGTATTTTCTGGCTGATACAATAAATCTTTCCATACCGGGCAAAAGTACAAATTTTTATCTAATTTTGTGTATTACGGTAATACAATATGAGACGATTAATTCTGCTTATTTTTTCGCTGTTTTTCTTCACATTTGCATCTGCAGAGAGACCTGTAAAAGATGTCAAAAACAACTTTCGCAACTTTGGATCCAGGACGACAAAGATTGTTTTGTCTGATGATGGCATTATAGATGCTTATATTAGGGATGCTGCTATAAAAGAGTGGAAGATATCTCCTTATGAATTCTGTACGCCTCAAGAATATGAAGTGATCAAAGAGGACACATCATTCTTTTTTCTGCTAAGGACAGATGGAATTTTTTCAAAAGAGTATGAGCCATCCATAGAGTTTCTTTCGCTCATTAAAGGCGGACCAAAATTTAAAAGAGGTCTGTTTATGAGTGCAGAATTGATTTCATTACCTTTTCAGGCAAAAGACGATGATTCTGGAGAAATTATCCCTTTCATTCCTGCATATCTTCAAATAATTCAAGATTATATTATGACTGTTCAGAAGAACATTTTGGCATCGATTAGTGGCAATGTGGTTCTTGGGGATCTCGCAGGAATTAATGGAAAGACATTATTGTTTAAGGAAGAAGATATTGCCTTTCCTGCTGAAAAAGACGAGATAAAGTGGATATTCAGGGGTAGAGCAGAGGTGGTTAGCCAGGATGTTATAGAATCTGCAATTTCTGAAATATCCCAGGATGTTGCAATCGGTCTGGTTATTTCTCCTCTGAGAGCGCATAAGGGAGGGTATTACTATAAATTAGTCATAGATCCTGCTGAGGGTAAATTATATTATTTCAAAAAAAACAGGATTAATGAAAAATTACCTGTTGGATTTTCCCGAAATGATATTAACAAATTATCTGCCCCATATAAAAGATAGTTATGAGGTTTGCATATAATCACATAAACTCTCCGGTAGCGTATTGTGCTTTAACTATTGGTGCCGGTACAAGAGACGAGGATCCAGACGTCAATGGAGTTGCCCATTTTACTGAACATATGATCTTTAAAGGTACCAACCATAGAAGTTCGGTACAGATCAACAACCTTCTCGAAAGATGTGGAGGAGAGTTAAACGCATTCACCACTAAAGAAGAAACAGTAGTTCATGCTACAGTCTTGAAAGAAGATCTTTCAAAAGCCATAGGACTTTTATTTGACATAGTTTTAAATTCAACCTTTCCTGAAGAAGAGTTTACAAAAGAAAAAAATGTGATTTTGGAAGAGATAAAGTCATATAAGGATTCTCCTTCAGAGTTGATATATGACGATTTTGAGAGTTATCTTTTTGGTGAGCACCCCCTTTCCAGACCTATTTTGGGAACAACTTCCACTGTCAAGAGGATTAATGTTGGCGATATTAAAAACTTCACATCAAAATTTTATCTTCCGGGTAATATGACTTTTTCAATTGTATCAGAGTTGCCGGAAGAGAGATGCCTTAAGTTAGTCGGGCACTAT
>JAHDRO010000111.1 GCA_018433265.1 Bacteroidales bacterium | reverse complement strand
GAAAAATTTTTTTTTTTTATTTCATCTAAAGTCACTCCTGTCAAAAGAATGGCAGATAATGTTGATTACAAGGAACTAAAACCCTGGCGAATTTACATTATTCAATTCCTCAACATTGCCGGTTTGGGGCCTATTTTTGGAGCAATATTGGGAGCCGCATACGGACCAATGGCATATCTGTGGATCGTGCTTGGCTGTATATTTATTGGGGCGGCTCATGATTACTTCTCTGGCATGTTGTCTATCAGGAATGATGGCAAAAGTCTTCCAGAACTAGTGGGTAGGTATCTTGGGAAATGGCCTAAGAAGATTCTGGTTTTCTTTACCGCCTTTCTTCTTGTTGGTGTGGGTGTTGCCTTTGTAACAGGTCCTGCAGATTTGATGAGTATACTCACGGGCATGAACAAGATGTACTGGCTTTACATTATATTTCTGTATTATATTTTGGCAACGCTTTTGCCAATTGACAAGATTATTGGAGCAATCTATCCATATTTTGGAATAGCACTTCTTTTTATGGCAGTCTCTGTTGCCGTTGTTTTAGTTGTTAATGGTCTGAACGGTTCTATTCATATGACCGAATTGACTTTTAGCTCTTTCCGTAATTTTCATTCCAATCCTGAGACAAATATACTTTTCCCAATGATGTTTGTGGTTATCTCCTGTGGAGCAGTTTCTGGCTTTCATGCTACTCAATCGCCAATGATGGCTAGGTGTATGACCGATGAAAAATATGGACGTCCCTGTTTTTACGGAGCAATGATAAGCGAGGGCATCGTTGCTCTTATATGGGCAACGGCAGCTATAAACTATTTTGGCGGCCCTGAAGGGTTGAATGCGGCAGCTGCTGCCGGCAAAACCCCTGCAATAATGGTAAATGAGATATGTAATACTTGGTTGGGTAAATTTGGTGCCGCAATTGCTATAATAGGAGTGGTTATCTGTCCGATAACTTCGGGAGATACAGCTTTCAGAGGTTTAAGACTGCTTATTGCAGATGCAATTAACTATAAGCAGGGGCCTATTAAAAATCGTCTTATGATCTCTGTTCCGATTTTTGTGCTTGCTTATATTCTCTGTAAGGTTGATTTTTCTACAATTTGGAAATTTGTGGGAATAGGTAATCAAACTTTGGCTGCTATTGTTCTTTGGACTGCTTCGGCATATTTAGTATCTAAAAACAAGCCTCACTGGATGATGTCTCTGCCTGCCACATTTATAACATATATTTGTGCTTCCTATTTTGTTTCTGCACCTCATTCTGTGGGCGGGCTGGCACTCAACATCAACACAGCACACATTATTGCTGCGTTAGTTACTCTGATAGTTATCATGATTTTTTATATATCCATAGTTAAAAAAAGTCAACAAAAAGCATATGAATATTAAATCTATTATATTTCTTTTCACCTCTCTTTTTAGTACGTTTTCTTATGCATATGCTCAGAACTCGGAAAATATGAGGTTTATTGATGCAAAAGATTTAATGTTATTGGGGAAGGGATTTGAGAATACTGAATCTTACTATACTCGGTTACCATTAGATCAAAAAAATGAAATCAGACCTGAATTATGGGATTTAGGCAGAAATTCTGCAGGTATGGCTTTAAGGTTTTATTCCAATACTACCACTGTAGCCGTAAAGTGGAAAATTTCGAATAACTTTCATATGAACCATATGCCTGATACCGGTGTAAAAGGTGTTGATCTGTATTCACTAGAGGATAATGGGCAATGGTACTATATGGGTACAGGCAAACCCGTGGGTGTGGAAAATAAGGCAATACTGTCCGATTGTATGGAGCGGAAAGGAAGAGAGTACATTTTGTATTTGCCACTTTATGACGGAATTGTAAACCTTGAGATTGGAGTCGACTCTACTGCTGAACTATCTTTACCCAGAAATAACAGGTTGGTTAAATGTAATGATGGTAAGGCAATTGTAGTATATGGTACCAGTATTACTCAAGGAGGGTGTGCTTCTCGTCCAGGAATGGCTTATACTTCCATACTTGGCAGAATGCTTGATCGAGAGGTTATAAATCTTGGTTTTTCAGGCAATGCCAGATTGGATAACTCTTTGGCTAAGGCTATTTGCAGAATAAACTCAAATACAGTTGTCCTTGACTGTCTTCCAAATACTACTGCTCAGATGTTGAAAGATAGCGCTTACAAATTTCTTAGGGTAATCTTGGATGCTAAACCCGGAATCAGATTGTATATGGTAGAGAATCCTCTTTTTCCCGCTCTTAGATTCAACAATAAAATCATGACTGAACTTTCGGAAGAGAATTGGATATGGAGGTCTATTTATCTCAGACTTAGAAGAGAAGGATTTAACAATGTTAATTACATTAAAGGAGCGGAACTTGTCGGGGAAGACAATGAGGGCACTGTAGATGGAGTGCATATGAGTGATTTGGGGTTTTACCGATATGCAAATATACTTTCTAAATATCTTTCAAGTTCTAAACACTTTTGAGTTGGTAGATTTTGAGATCAAACTGATCGACTATTGCAATTACGTGGTCAAATATATCTGACTGAACATTTTCGTAATTTATCCATCCTTTTTCTTTGGTGAAACAGTAAATTTCGATAGGTACTCCTTTTTCACTTGGTTGAAGCTGTCTCACTATACAGGTAAGATTGTGATTAATATCCGGATGGTTATTGATATATGACTGAAGGTAAGCTCTGAAGACCCCTATGTTTGTCTGTCTTCTTCCATTGACCAGCACACTGTTGTCTATTTTATTCTCTTCGTTATACTCAGTTATTATTTGTTCTGTATTTTCAATATAGTCCTTTAAATAGTGTATTTTTCTAAACTTTTCTATCATTTCAGGTGTACAGAATTTGACACTTGTCATGTCAATACTTATGTAACGTTTGATTCGTCTGCCTTCTGACTCTTCCATCCCTCGCCAGTTCTGGAAAGAATCGCTGACCAGAGAGTAAGGCGGAATAGTAACGATAGTATTATCGAAATTTCTAACTTTTACGGAGTATAGACTTACTTCTTCTACAGTTCCATCTGCTCCGTGTTTTGGAGCAGTAATCCAGTCTCCGATGCGCAACATGTCATTTGAGGAAAGTTGCCATCCGGCCACAAACCCGAGAATACTGTCCTTGAAAACAAGCATGAGGACAGCCATGAAAGCCCCGAGTCCAGCAAAGAGGGTTGCAAGGGAGGCATTTATAATGATGCTGAGAATTGAGATGCCTCCAATAAAGTAAGCGATTACAGCAACAATCTGGAAAATAATCTTGACGGGTTTTTTTGCATAGCTCTCAGATTCGGCATAAATGCGAGTCATGGCATTTGTGGCAGCCACAATAGCTCTTATAATAACTACAGTTATGTATATGAGAGCTGCTTTCTGAAATAATTTTACCCAGATTACAGATTTGATGGCTATTGGAGTGCAAAGAAAAAATATAAGTCCTGGGATAGCATGAGTTAGATAACGAAATACTTTATATTCCAGAAATATATCATCCCATCTGGACTTTGTCATTTTTGCAATATGACCTACAACTTTATTTACTATAAACCTGCAAATGAGGTCTGCAACATAAACAATTAGAAATAGAAGAGTAACACTGATGATTTCATCCAGCCAGTCTGCAAGATGAGGAGACATGCCATAGTTTACAAGCATTCTGTTTATGGCATCTACGACTCCAAAAAGGGCTGTAGCTTTGGTTGTTATTTGCTCTTCTATCAAGATAGCATTTGATTTTATTGTAATAATTACAGTAAGGATGGCCATGCATCGCAACTGCACATTAAGTTGCGATCTCCATATCCGTTATCTACTCTGGCAACATATGGCCAAAATTTGTTCTCTTTCACCCATTCAAGAGGATAGACTGCGTATTCTCTGCTATATTTATGATTCCATTCAGTAGAACATGCCTCAGGTGCAGTGTGAGGCGAGTTTTTAAGGGCTGATTCGGCAGCAGTTATTTTACCTGCCTTAATATCTTCACATTCTGTCTTTATTGATATCATTGCATCAATAAAACGGTCGATTTCAGCTTTTGATTCACTTTCGGTAGGCTCTATCATTAGAGTCTCATGTACGGGAAACGAGAGGGTAGGTGCATGGAATCCAAAGTCCATCAGACGTTTTGCAATATCTTCAGCTCCTATGCCGTACTCTTTGATGTAATGTCTAACATCAATAATACATTCGTGTGCAACTCTTCCATTTTCGCCTTTGTACAGAGTGTCAAATCCATGTTTTGCCAACCGTACAGACATATAATTTGCGTTAAGAATTGCAATTTGAGATGCCTTTTTCAATCCTTTATTTCCTAGAAGTTTAATATATGCATACGTTACAGGGAGCAAAAGAGGGAAACCGTATGGAGAGGAACTTACTGCTTGAACTCCTTGTGAGTTGCAGTTTTTAAGATATGGGTGGGAAGGGAGGTATGGTGCAAGTTCTTTGGAGGCACATATAGGGCCAACTCCAGGGCCTCCTCCTCCATGAGGCATTGCAAATGTCTTATGTAAGTTGAGATGACAAATATCGGCACCGATGAAACCAGGATTTGTTATCCCTACTTGAGCATTCATGTTTGCTCCATCCATATAAACAAGTCCTCCATTTTCGTGTATGATGGAGATAATCTCTCTTATTCGTTTTTCAAAAACACCATGTGTGGAAGGATATGTAATCATAAGGCAGGATAAGCGATCTCTATTTGCTGTTGCCTTTTCTCTTAATTCTTCAACATTTATATTTCCATTTTCATCACACGATACCGGTAAAATTTCCATACCGGCCATTGCTGCTGAAGCTGGATTTGTACCATGTGCCGATGTAGGTATTATGGCTATATTTCTATCTTTGTGGCCTTTTGCGTGATGGTAGGCTCTTATTGTCATCAGTCCAGCGTATTCTCCTGCTGCTCCGGAATTAGGCTGCAATGAACATGCATCAAAACCGGTAATTGTAGCAAGATCTCTCTCCAAATCCTTTATTAGAAGCAGAAATCCTTCAACCTGATCTTTAGGGGCAAATGGATGGATGTTTGTAAATTCGCTCCAGCTCAAAGGCATCATCTCTACGGCTGCATTAAGTTTCATGGTGCAGGAACCGAGAGGAATCATTGATTGAGTTAGAGAAATATCTCTCTTTTCCAGTTTCTTGATGTAACGCATCATTTCGGTCTCAGAGTGATATTTATTGAAAACACTTTCTTGGAGTATTTCGCTTTCTCTTCTCATAAAGCCGTTGTACATTACAACTTTAGGAGTCTGGTCCAAATTACATTCAAAGATTTCCAGGATGTCACACGCCTCTTTGACAGTCGTACTCTCGTCGAAACTAATCATGACTCTCTTGTCATCAGGATAATAGAAATTGAAGCCGCATTCCAGGGCACGCTCTTTTACGACTTCCACATTTGTATTTAAGATTTCAATGGTATCGAAAAAGTTGTTGCAAGAGAGTTCAATGCCTGATTTAATAAGTTCCGAAGCAACTGTATGTGCAATAGCGGCAATTCTTTCTGCAATTTCTCGAATGCCGTTTGGTCCATGATATACTGCATACATGCCTGTCATTGTGGCCATCAGAGCTGTCGCTGTGCAGATATTGGAAGTAGCTTTCTCTCTTTTGATATGTTGTTCACGTGTTTGAAGAGCCATTCTCAATGCAGGATTACCAAGTCTATCGACGGAAACGCCTATTATTCTTCCTGGCAGTTGTCTTTTAAATTCGTCTTTAGTAGCCATAAAACCGGCAGTAGGACCTCCAAAACCCATTGGAAGTCCGAATCGTTGTGCGGAACCAACTGCAATATCTGCTCCCCAAGCCGCTGGCTCTTTGAGAATTGCAAGTGCAAGCAAATCAGCAACGGCTGTAACTAAAATACCTTTCTCATGAGCCGCAGATGTAAATTGGGTAT
>JAHDRO010000003.1 GCA_018433265.1 Bacteroidales bacterium | reverse complement strand
GGTCATGTTGCCAATATTACACGACTACTACAAAGAATAAACAGAGAGACCAACAATCAACTTCACATAACACTCTCTTTAGGGGAGCAAAGTGAAGAGACATATCGTATCTGGAAAGAAAATGGAGCACAACGCTATCTACTCAGGATTGAGACTTCAAACGAAGATTTATATAAAAAACTGCACCCGGATGATGATTTACACAGCTTTTCAAGGAGAATTAAAGCACTCGAAGATCTTAAGAAACTTGGTTATCAGGTAGGTTCTGGCGTTATGATCGGGCTCCCTTTTCAAACAATTGACGATCTTGCCCAAGACTTATTGTTTTTCAAGGCAATTGATATCGACATGAACGGTATGGGACCCTATATTGAACATGAAGGCACCCCTCTTTATAACTACAGGCACTTACTCATGAGTAAGGAGGAGAGACTTGCCTTGAGTCTTAAAATGATAGCTGTTCTAAGAATTTTAATGAAAGATATTAATATAGCTGCTACAACTGCCATGCAGACACTTGCTCCTGATGGAAGAGAACAGGCATTGGCTGTTGGTGCAAACGTCATTATGCCAAATATTACTCCGGTTAAATACAGAGAGAATTATCAACTGTATGACAATAAACCATGTATAAATGAAGAAGCAGAACAATGTGTTTCCTGTCTGGAAAACAGAATAAAATCCATTGGCAATGAAATAGGGTATGATGAGTGGGGTGACTCAAGACATTACCTCAAAAAAAAAATTCTAGAACTTTATAAGAAGGGATAACACGGCACGAAATCCTCCAAATGATACTATAACACTTATGGCAGCTTTATTAGAAGTAACATCCACAGTCTTATCGTAAGGCCCAAGATCAAGATCATTCAGTTTATCTCTAACAGTTTCCTGCTCCTCTAGAGTCATTGGCTGCAAAGTCACACCTGAAAAATCTCCCTTTCCTGTGCCATAATGAGGACCTAAAAACCAAAAATCAAGCCATAAATGCTTGCTCAATGCCCATTGTGAACCCAGCACAAAACCTGCTGTATGAGATTTAATATTACCGGACATGTTTACAGTAACAGATACATCTTCATCTTCAAAATTCGCAACTATGTTTTTCCCGTCAAAATTGGAGTAACGATAAAAAACAGAAATATAAAAGCCTCTTCCAAAGCCTTTCTTCCCAAGATAAAAGCGAACTTCAGGAGTTATAGCAAAATTGCTCAGTTTAGCTCCGTTAATTATGTCGATTACATCCTGATCATCAACATTAGCGAGATCAATAATATTATCCTTCATAGGAATATTTCCTTCAGGCATAAATCTGTAAGCAACCAATGCTGAAATTGACTTTTTCAAGACACGTTCATATTGTATAGAATAATTATTTATAGCAATAGGAATAAGATTGATTTTAAACAGATTTTTCTGTCTGAACTGATCCTCTTCCTGAGCCATAAGTATTTGAGAAACACAAAGGAGCAATGATAAAATTATCAGAATCTTTTTCATGATTCAACTCCTTATTAAAAATTTAAAAAGACAATATAAATTTAATATGTTTTTCGAAAATGAAAATAAAAAATTGAAAGAATAAAAAAGTTTTTTTAAATTGGTTCCGTTAATACAGAAAAGCAGAAATTATGAATTCATCTAAACTTCTTCTCTTATCGGCTATACTATTTACTTCCTCTTTTTCAGAAGCTAAGAATCTAGTTTCAATTGTGCCGGCACCTGCCTCTATGACATTACAAAAAGGACACTTCATTTTATCCCCTAAAAGCACAATTGTAACAAACTGTAATGATGAAAATATTGAAAATATCATATCTCAGTTCAACAGTCATATTTCAGACTTTTACAGACTGCCACCTATGTCTAGTAATATGGGAAACACGGCCGTAAAAGGTTCTATTTTCCT
>JAHDRO010000065.1 GCA_018433265.1 Bacteroidales bacterium | reverse complement strand
TATTTACTGATGAAAAAGGGAAATTGTTATTCTATTTGAATCTTTTCAAAGGTGGAGAATTGCTGGTAACAAAAAATTTTGATGACATTTTGAGGGATCGAGGAATAGATTTTAACTTTAATTTTGTTAAAATAGAAGAAGATCTGGCATTAGTGACGATTTACGCAGAATTATTAAACTTGAGCCTTGAAGGTGAAAAATTAAAAAGGATTGAAAAAATCGTTGCTCTTTTCGATGGCAAAAGATATCTTAATCCTTAAAAATTTTTTAAAAAACCCCCATAATCAAATCTTGACTATGGAGGTTCTGAAGTTTAGTTTTAGGTTAAGTAATAGCTAAATAACTAATGCAAGACAAATATAGTAAAATATTTTAATTTTGAACATAAATCTATTTATAGCGAAAACATTATGGAGAAAAGATGAGAGTCGAAATAATGCGTATTCCGGTTCAAGCACTCTTATAGCACAAGTATCTGTAATTATTAGTTTCTTTATTATAATATTATCCATAGCCATCACAGATGGTTTTAAGCATGAGATTAAAAGCAAGGCATCTGGCTTTTGTGGTGATATTCTGTTAAAATCACCCGGTGTTGAGTACAATTCAAATTTATATCCTATTTCAAGAAATCTTTCATTTTCCAATGATATCCTATCTATTCCTGAGGTCAGATCAATGACAGGTTATGCATACCGTTCCGGAATGATCAGGTTTAATGATCAAATACAGGGAGTTATTATAAAAGGAGTTGATGCGGATTATAACAGCGATTTTTATAAAAAAATTATTGTCGAGGGCGATATTCCTGATTTTTCTGATTCTACAGATAGCAATTCTATAATGCTTTCAAATAGACTTGCAGATATGATGGGCTTAAAGGTTGGGGACGTTGTGCCTGTTTATTTTATAGATAAGAGTGTGAGAGTATCTGAATTTAAAGTTAAGGGAATATTCGATGCACAGTTGGAGCAGATTGATAAAACTTTAATTATTGCTCAAATTAAGGAGGTACAGCGGTTAAATGGATGGAACAGTTATCAGGTGTCAGGATTGGAACTTCACCTCGAGGCGGGTTCTGATAGAAAGCTTGTAGCAGGGAGGATAGAAAAAATTGTATTTGAAAGTGGTAATAACAATGATTCACAACTTGAGGTTTTAACTATTGACGAACTTTTTCCACATCTTTTTGACTGGCTTCGTCTTTTAGATTTCAATGTTTTAATAGTGCTGGTGTTGATGATGATTGTGGCGGGTTTTAACATGCTGTCAGGTTTGCTAATATTGCTCTTTGAAAAAATATCTGTAATAGGTCTTTTTAAAGCCCTGGGGATGAAAAACATGGATATTCACGGGATTTTTTTATACAAGGGCTTTAACATTGTTTTCAAAGGCATGGTTTGGGGTAATCTCCTGGCATTTGCTGTCGGACTTATTCAGAAATACTTTCATATTGTTAAACTCGATCCGGTCAATTATTTTGTAAAATATGTGCCGATTCATTTCGATCTTATTACTATCATAGTAGTAGATATTGCTTCATTTGTTGTAATTATGTTGCTTATGATCTTACCTTCGTTGTTTGTGGCAAAGGTCAGCCCGGACAGATTAATCAGGGTGAAGTAAATGCACAATATTCTTCATAGCGGTTTAGTACTTCGTTTACTAATTTTATAGTTTCTTTGCCGCTGAATGTGCCAAGTTTCAGCAGTCCTTTAGGAAGTAGCTCTTTCTGCCGCATCATTGGTATGACTTCTACTATTGAATTCCAATCATTGGGATTCTTGTTTTTGTGTATTGCAAATGCTCTAAGGTCGTCGATTCTTCCTTCTCCTGCATTGTAAGCTGCCAAAATAAACTTAATAATATTTGCAGAATCGATTCCTTCTTTTTCATACTTAGTCTTTAGCCTCTTAATCAACATTGTGCCAGCCATAATGTTTTGTTCAGGATCAAATACATTTTCAATATTTGCAAACCTTGCAGTTTCATTCTTTATCTGCATCAGACCCTGAGCCCCTCTTAGACTTTTAGCGTTGGGATTGAATTTTGATTCCT
>JAHDRO010000140.1 GCA_018433265.1 Bacteroidales bacterium | reverse complement strand
TATTTTTATATATTACAAAATAGGATATTAGAAATGGGAGAAACAAACCGTATAAACTAATAGGCCCTTTGCTCATGAATGAAAGCCCTGTCAGAAAGCCTGAAATAGCAAACAGACCGGTGCCTCCTTCATTTTTCCGTACAGCTTTGATCAAAAACAAAATAGCACCTGTCATAAAGGCATGGCAATATATATCCCAGCTAGCCGTTCTCCCCGCCATAATTATATTGTAGGATGTACACAATAAAATAGTGGATATCAATCCATATCTTTTATTGGAGGTTAGTTCAACCGCAATTAAATAGAGCATCAAAACGAGAAATGTGGCAGCAAGTGCAGACATTGAGCGCTGAACTGCAATATTATCAGGTGCAATCATTTCAGCAACTGCTGCCAGCCACGTAGGGAGAGGAGGTTTCTGGAGTCTTATCTCTCCATTCATTGTAGGTACCATCCAATGGTTGTCGTATACCATCTCTCTTGCAGTAATAATATTTCTCGACTCCATGATTTCAGTAAAGAGGAAGCCGTTATTTACAAAGAATGTAAATAGGCAAAGAGAGGCAATTATTAAATAGGAGGTATATTTTTTCATATTTCTAATCACTCAGGATTTTGTGCTATTTATAATTTGGAAAGTGAATTTTTTCTGTAAAAAATAACTAACAAATACAGTTATAATTGAAACAATCATATTGGAAATAGACGGGAAAATATGTAAAAGATCAACAAAAAACTTAAGGCCAAAATAATTTATTAAGATATTAATTCCATACACAATAAGATATCTGAATAGTTGTCTTCTTCCCTTGAGATTGGATTCTGTAAATGTCACATACTTTTGAAGAAGAAATCCGGAAAGGAGTACTATGGGAAATTTTATGACAAAAGCAGCTATATGAGAGCTTAGTGTAACAATACCAAGATGTAGCATTTTTTTTTGCAAAACGAAATTGTAAATGACAAAATACAAAATCCAGTCAAAAACAAGATTGACAACTCCGGTAACTCCATATCTGAAAAATTGGATAGGCATAGTTTTTCTAAAAAGAGGATAGAAATGATCGATAATTTTGCATATCCATCTTCCTATCCTCTCAAAAAGAGTCTCTAAACTATATTTTATCACCATCTTTTTCTGAGTAGATTAATTCAGATTACCAAAGATAGAGGATTTTTTTTCTAAAATAATTCCT
>JAHDRO010000388.1 GCA_018433265.1 Bacteroidales bacterium | reverse complement strand
CGGTTTATGAATTGAATTAAATATAATTATAAAAATCAAGTGTCTTATTGTCAGGCGTTTGCAACAAACTCCGACAGGTCAATGCAAAGTTCATAAAAAATCACTACATTTATAACATTATAAATCTAAAAGTTGAAAGAGATGGAGGGGAGAAATTCAAAAGGACACATCGTCCGAGTACAATCAGGTTATAATCACATATTTATGCGCGGCAATTCAAGGTTCAACGTTTTCTATGATGAACAGGACAAAACTGAATTTTTGGCAAGATGCCAAAGCAGTGCACAAAAATTTGACACTAAAATATTGTCTTTTGCTTTGATGGACAACCACATACATTTACTGGTTTTCACAAACAGCCTTTCTAAATTTGTTAATGGATATGCATGTGGATATGCCAAATGGTATAACAAAAAATATGGCTTATCCGATAAACTTTTTAAAACTCCTTTTGGCAGTGCCTGCAAAAACACGGAATTTTCGTTGTTCTATAACACTTTATATATATTGAATAATCCCATCAAGGCCGGAATTTGTTCACATCCAGCTGATTACAAGTGGTCATCATACCATTTTCATTTTTCAAAAAAGAATTCTTTAGCCAGCATAATTAATGTAGATACATCGTTTATTGACAATTTTTTCCCATCAGTTTCTGCTTTTGATCAGGCCATCATAAATTTTAAACCCGACATGGGAGTAGTAAAAGAAAAAGGGAAAGATATATGGCCGCGAATACCTGACAATATGTTAATTAAGGAGATGAACAGAATTCTTAATGGCAAAAATTTGTTCTGTTTAGATAAGTATGAATTAGATTCTTTGATTGAAACTCTTTGGCGTGAAACAAGCGCTTCAATGAGGCAAATCGCTTCAATCACTCATCTGAGTTATGAATATGTAAGATCTGTTTGCCACCACCCCCCGCCCCACCTGGCATCTGTCGGAGTTTGTCGTAAGTAGCTTATTATGAACGATTTAATTTTTAAATTATGTAGCATTTAATTTTTTAAACATTTGATAATGTGTATTATACGACAAACTCCGACAGGTGGGGCGGGGGTGGGGGTGGGGTGGGGCATTTTGTAGTGTTTTCAGATTGTGTTATCTTAGCACCAACTTTTTTTTATGAAAAATGTTTGCCGAGTTTGAAGGAAGAGTGTTGATTTTCAGAAAGAAGAGTCGTTTTTTTGGAGAGATGCAGGAGTGGCTTAACTGGCTCGCCTGGAAAGCGAGTATACCTCAAAAAGGTATCGGGGGTTCGAATCCCCCTTTCTCCGCACCTGTCGGAGTTTGTCGTAAATAGTTGATAAACAGGCATAAAAAAACGAGGTCATAATAACCTCGTTTTTTAAATAACATAAAATCAGGATTTTACGACAAACTCTGACAGGTGCGAGCCCAAGGCCCGACAGGCGAGGGCC
Organism: Bacteroidales bacterium; assembly: GCA_018433265.1. Next base: position 1,963 of record JAHDRO010000388.1, on the reverse strand, counting down.
CGACAGGCGAAGGCCGACAAGCGAAGGCCGACAGGCGAGGGCCCAAGCCCTGAGGACCCGAGGCGGGCCAGGGCCCACAGGTGAGAGCCCGACAGGCGAAGGCCCGACAAGCACCAAGGCGCCCCGAAGCCTAGGGCTCCTACAGGCTCCAATAGGTCGGTCATGTGAGTAATTTGGCCTCGGTAAAGACCCTTGATATCGGCTACAGGCTCCAATAGGTCATGTGAGTAATTTGGCCTCGGTAAAGACCCTTGATATCGGCAAGAAGAGCGTTAGGTGAGGTGGTGAGTGACTGAAAATACTCTTCGGTAAGGCCGCGATATTTTTTGTGAGGAACGGCCACAATCACAGCATCATAGCTTTGAGGCTGAGGTGAGGATACCAACTCAAGCCCATACTCGGCACGCACCTCAGCCCCATCCGCCAGCGGATCCATAATATCAACACTTGCCCCGTAATCCTGGAGCTCCCTGATAATATCGACAACTTTTGAATTGCGAATATCAGAAACATCCTCCTTGAAAGTAATTCCCATCACCAGCACCTTGGAAGCCATCACATTACGCCCAAGATGAATCAGACTTTTAACAACTTTCTTTCCAATATAACCACCCATCGAGTCATTCACAAAACGCCCCGCATCAATAACTTGCGGATGATATTTCAACTTATGGGACTTATAAACAAGGTAATACGGGTCAACACCAATGCAGTGACCACCAACCAGACCAGGCGAGAACTTCAGAAAATTCCACTTAGTCCCTGCGGCCTCAAGCACGTCATAAGTATTAATTCCCATCCTCCCAAAAAGAATCGAAAGCTCATTCATCAACGCAATATTCACGTCCCGCTGAGTGTTCTCAATAATCTTGCCTGCCTCGGCAACCTTAATACTTGGCGCCTTGTGCACACCCGGTTTCACAACCAACTCATATACCGAGGAAATAGTCTCAAGAGCCTCCTTGTCACATCCCGACACAATTTTCAAAGTACTGGAAATAGTGTGAACAGCATCACCAGGATTAATCCTTTCAGGTGAGTACCCGACTTTAAAATCAACCCCACACTTTAGTCCCGACAGCTCCTCGAGAAGAGGTAAACAATCCTCCTCTGTGCAACCAGGGTAGACAGTAGACTCGTAAACAACATAATTTCCTTTCTCCAACACAGTTCCAACACTTCTTGTAGCACTAAGCAACGGTCTCAAATCCGGCATTTTAGCGTCGTCAATCGGAGTAGGCACGGCGACTATATAAAATGAAGCCTTACCAAGAACTTCCAAAGAAGAAGTGTAAACAATGTCACACCCCTCAAATGCTTCTGGGCCAAGTTCATTGCATGGATCAATACCTTGTCGCATCTTATCCAGCCGCTCCTCATTTATATCAAATCCAATAACAGAAATTTTCTTTGCAAATTCGAGTGCAATCGGCAAACCAACATAACCCAGCCCGACCACAGCGAGCTTTGCCTTTTTGGAAACGAGATCGTTATACATCTTTTTATTCTTTAAATTATTAACATTTATAGGAACTAATTTTCCCAATACCATTGCAATGCTTTTTCAAGTCCGTTTTTAACTGAAAATCGAGGCTCATACCCAAGTAACCTCCTTGCCTTTTCAATAGAAGCCAGAGAATGAGGAATATCACCAGCCCTGAACGGACCATATACAGGGACGATTTCCGCAATAGTCGGATCAAATTTTGCAAGTCCGTTTCTTATGTATTCAAACAGTTGATTCAAAGTGGTCTGTTCTCCAAAAGCAACATTGTAAACCTGATTAAGCGCGTCAGTATTGGGAGTCGTAACTGCAAGATAATTGGCCAAAATCACATTGTCAACATAAGTAAAATCTCTCGAATATTCTCCGTCTCCATTGATCACCGGTCTCTGATGTTTGATTAAACATTTGACAAACAGAGGAATAACGGCTGCATAAGCACCTTCAGGACTCTGACGT
>JAHDRO010000257.1 GCA_018433265.1 Bacteroidales bacterium | reverse complement strand
TGGTTAGAATACATGCCTGTCACGCATGGGGTCGCGGGTCCGAGTCCCGTCCAGACCGCCATAAAAAGAGCCAATTATCAATATAACTGATATTTGGCTTTTTTTCATTTCAAGATTTTCCCCTCTTTTTCCCCTCTTTTAAAAAAAAATAAAAAAGGGGGCACCCGCCCCCCCCTCTCAAAATCTATTAACCAAATCTTATCTCACTTAATTAGATTTTTTATCTACTTTCCTCATACGATTTAGAAAATCTTCTCTTGTTTTTAATTTTTGTGGGTCTTCATCTTCAAAAACCGTTACATTGGATAATTTTGGCAAAATAAAACTCAAAAACTTCTCCATTATAATTAGCCTATCCTTTGGATCTAATTGCCTAAAGTCTTCCCTAAACTGATCCAGGTTGTCATACATCAATTGCTTTAAAAACTCTCTCAAATCCGCTGTAATACGGTTTGGCTTGCCTCTTGGTCTGCCAAAAGGATTACCCGTCCGTCCCTTTATCTGTCCCATATGTAAAAGATTGTTTTTTTCATATAGTTACCATTTTTTGGTAACATTTTCTTTTGTTATTATACATAAGCCCCAATATTTTTAATCTCATTATCCAACTCATTTATTAAATCATCTGAAACGGTAACGCCTGCTTTATTTGATATCTCTTTAATCTTATTCTTTAGCCTGGTGTAATTCTTTCTGTCCTCAAATACCCTTGCCTGCTTTAAATCTTCAATAAACATACTTATTTGCCCCTGGTCGCTTTGGCTTATAAGTAAAGCCATCAATACATCTTGGGCATCTTTAACTGTCTTTATACTACTCATATTATTAAATATTAATCTGTTTTGTTTTGATATTGAAAAATAGCAATCTTGGTACATCTTAATAATTGATGTATAAAACCGCTCTTCTGATAATGAAGAGGCCGTTACTTCATTTGTTTTAAATTGTCTTGGCAAACGCCTCTTAAATCTCATTTCATACCTAAGTAAATTTGCATCTTCAAAACCTTTAGGCACAACCATTTTATTTGCTTTTGCCTCTGCAATCTTATCATAAAAACAAAATACTCTTGGCTGTTCTTTAGATCTTGGTTTGTAGTAAAGTGAAGAGGCTGTGAAATTAACCCTCTCCAATCTTGGCATATCTCCAAACTTCTCAAGGTATCTATAAACAGGGTACTGCATATTAAAATTTGTACCAAATTCCAGGCTTATTACATTAGCATCTTTAACATTAAAATGTAGTTTATCCCCTATCTTCTCAAAGGCTTGGGGCGTTGTGTGCCTGTCCAATGTATAAATGTTGCTCTGATATAAAAACTTTGGCAAACTGCCCTCAATAGATAAACCGATTTGATATATATTAACCCTTAAGCCCTCCAGGTAACCATATATCTTAATCTCTCCGGTATTTAGATCTTTTTGTTCTTTGGCAGTGTCCAATAAGTATATAATATTGGGGTACTGCTCCCTAATATCAAACCTATTAACCCAAAGTTTTACTCTATCATACATTGTTACCAAATTTTGCCCACAAACACATATTATTATAAGAGATCTTCTTTATCTGCCTGCCTCCTTAAGGTATGTAATACATCATCAAAACCGCCCATTAAAAGCTGTTTGCAATATGCAGGTGCAAGTATTTTTGCCCCCTCCAACACAATTAATTCAATTGAGGCCGGCGTGCCTCGCTTCTGCAATTCTTGGCTTATCAAAAAGAGGTAACCATCTTCCCTATAATCATAAAAGGGGTTAGGCTTATTATCTCTTGAAAATACCCTCTCCCCATAAGGGTATCCATAGGCATAACCGCTTAACTTGCCATCAACAAAATAATCTTTTAAGCCTGTAAAATTGATACTCCCCTTTGCCTGTAATCTCATAGCCGGTACATTTGCCCCCTCCTTTAACTTCTCCATTAGATAAAATGAAATCTTACCATCTCTGCCCCTTAAGCTGTCCATTGGTAGATAATAGCCGACCTCCTTTACTATTTGATATTTGGGCGTTTTTTTGCTATTGGCATCATATACCAACATAGCATAATACCTTATTACCGGTGTTGCCATTAGTTGGTAGAATTAGTTAATAATTGCTCAATATCTGATCTTCTGTATAGGCATCTTTTACCGCCTCTCAAGGGTGTTAAATAGCCCCCTTTTTCCCATCTCCATAGGGTTGCCCTGTTCTTTATCTTAAGCAAGTCCATTGCCTCCCCAACTGTCAATAAAGCATCTTCTTTGCTTTTTCTTTCCCTCTCCATTGCCTCTTCTTGGGCTTTGTCAATTAGGTAACGCCCAAACTCCATTAGGTCGCTACTCTTAATTTTGAGGGTTAGATCAACTCCACTTTGAATAATCTGCAATAATTCCATCATCTTAAATATTTTTTTAACCCCTCCCCCGTTGGTAGCTACTTCAACGGCTTCTTTGGCTATTGTAAAAATATAACACAATGCACTGATATACAAATTATTAGACTTGTATAGTTTTGTAATACAAAAAAATACAAAAAAAGGTGCAACACAAATTGCACCTCAATTTTATTATGTTTTTAATTACTAATCCTTTAAAAATTTAATGTAATTATTAATCTCTGGATCAAAATTTACCGATATATTATTACGATGCCCCTGATAATTCTGATTTTTCCAATTTTTCCCAAACCTTTTATTTATTGCTGTATATACTTCTTGGCGTCCTCTCCCTCTTTTTAAAATATACCCGGTCTCCTCCAATGCACTGTATATAATAAAAGCATCTCTTGCCGTTGCTGTCTTATATAGTTGCTCCAATTTATTTATAAGGAGTTGTTTTTTTTCTGTTTCACAAATCAAATAATCTTCAAAAACTTTTAACTCCACTTTTTTCCCATTAATCTTCTTTGCCTTTAGTAGATTTGCCTTTACATTTGCCCTTAGATAATCAAGCTCTCTTGATTTTGCCTTTAGATAATTAAGCTTTCTTGATTTTGCCTTTAGATAAATAAGCTCTCTTAATTTAGTGTGCAATTCAAAATCTCCATATTCTTTTGCTGTAACATAAGGATCAAAACAAACATCATCATCATCATAACCAACACGCCCCCCCTCATGATTAAAGTTTATTAAATACCAATAATCAACAATTTTCTCCATTATATTAAACGCTGTATTAACCTCATTATCTAATTGGGTAATTGGGACTTTATTAAGCCATCTATTAATATAATCTTCTATCTCTCCCCAGGTATAAGCATATGAAAAATTAATATCTTCCCTGGCTGTAATCCAGCCTCTCTTTTCAAGGGGTATTTGTGTATAATCAAATAGGTTATTCACAAACTCTTTAAATGTTATTTCCGGTATCATAATCTCAAATTTTTATTTATACATTTCCTCCCAGGCTTTTGCCATCATTTGGGCATGTTCTTCCTGTTTTACCTTTATATATTTTAAAAAACTCTTCTCCGTTTTGTGTCCGCTTATACTCATAATCATAAGGGTTGGCAATTTCCTTTTATACATATTTGTGCAAAATGACCGCCTGCCTGTATGACTGCTAACCAACTTATATTTGGGCTGTGTAATTGTTTGTAGTTTACCCCCAATAGTTTTGGTAACTGCCTCTTTATTTTCAATGCCTGCCCTCTTGGCAACCTCTTTAATATACTCATTAAACCTTTGGTTAGATATTGGAGCTGGTAGCTTATATTCATATTTATGCAATATCTCTGATACAACGGGGTGTAATGGTATTGTTACCTTTGTGTTGGTTTTTTGTTGTCTGAATGTAATAAAGTTATCTTTTACATCTGTTTTTCCTATCTTTTGTAAATCTGAAAAACGGCACCCTGTCCAGGCCAATAGTAAAAACCAATCCCTAACCCTATCCAAATAGGGGGTATTTGTTAAATCGACATCTTTTAATTGGCCTAACTCCTCTTCTGTCAAATATATTGTATCAACATCTTCATTAAACACATAAAAATCTGAATAATCATTTGTAGTATTAAAGCCCCTTTTGGTGGCCTCATTTATCATTAGCTTTAATATTTTTATATGCTTGCCAACACTATTGGCTGTAAATCCCAGGCCTTGCAAATACTCCACAAAATCAATATAAAACGCCTGATCTACTTCTGTAAAATCCCAATCTTTATGCCCCTTGTATTTAGCAAAATTGTCAAGGTGCCTTTGTGTAGCTCTGTACTGTTGTAAATTGTTATAAACAAGCAAACGGCCTGTAACCTTATCTTTCCTGGCCGGTGCCTCCTCAATAAACATCTTTATCCATTTTAATAAAGTGTTGGGCTTCTCCTGTATGATTAAACCACTTCCAGGATAAAGTATTTTGCTCATCTCTTCATAAAGCCATCGGCTTGTAACATTAGCATAAGAATGTAAGGGATTAATAATTGATAATATTGCCTCCTTAATATCTAATACTTGTTTATTAAACTCCAATCTCTTCCTTTTATCAATATGAAAAGAGGCTCTTACCTGTTGTGCCTCATTATCCCAATCCTTTGCCCTTATCTTTAAGTTGCTTGTATAAGTTGCCTCAAATTTTTTGGCGTGCCTAACTCTAAATATTAAATTCCTGGGCATCTTCTCTTCATCTGCCCTGTTCTTTGTGCCAATTTTAATATAAGCCCAAACCGTTGCCATTGCTTTATACTTTTTGAATTATACAAACATACAATTTTCCCCTCTTTTTTCCCCTCTTTTTTGCAAATGTATCAAAAACAATGCAACACAATTAAGCTATTTTATGAATTAACCTTATTTATTATTTTACTATTAATCAATGTATTAAACTATCTTATAGGTTAATAATCTGTTTAAAAATATTGCTTGTATATCTATTTAGGCAGTCCCGTCCAGACCGCAACAAAAAGGTGCTTAAAGCGACGAGTAGTTGAAATGTTGCAAATCAGTTAGTTAGGAGTTCCTAACCTAAACAGTACCCCCTAAGAAGAATCAAGGGGATAACGCATTGAAACAAAGTCAATTAACCCGAAAAGGTGGCTTTCCCGTCCGTACCGCCGGGAACCTAAGACAAGAGGTTCCAAAAGTAAGACAAACAAGAAAAAGCCAGAAAAAGACAAAGCAAGTAACCTAAAGTGCACCCCCTTTTGAAAAAAGCCGCAGGGGGTACAGTTTGTCTGAAATTGGCAGGGGATTGACCTTATTTGGCGTATTTCTATTTACCGATTACAAGCTGATTATCAAACCTGACTTCAAGCAATTTGTAGTTATTATTAGGCATGTCAATATAGTAACATATCGCAGCGCGTTCAAGCGGGAGTAATAAGGTGCCTGACACTGTTTCGTCCAACTTCATTCCGATAAAACTTTTTTGTGAAGCAACAAATGATTCCCAAAATGTTTTTGAAATATAGTCTATCTCTTGAATGAAGTATTCTCTATAATTAATCCACATTTTGGGCATTTCGGGTTTTAGCATTTCCAAACTTTCTAAATCACAATCATATACCCCAATCTGATTTTTAGCATCAATCATATTGGGGAATTTTAAAGCATGTAGAATTGGAAAGCTACGTTCACTAAATTTCATATCGTACCTGTTTTTATTTACTTAAGCTATCATGTTGCATTTCCCATATTTTGTATAAATAGAAGAACGCTTCTCTGTCGGACTTTTTGATTTTATTCAGCTTAGTATTCATTGGTTCTTTTATCTGCCAATCTATCAACTCCGGCAAAATTCTTGGATGATACCGTTCTATTTTATCTTTCTCATATTTTATCAATGACACAATATAAGCTGCTTTTGCAGCACATGTGATTGCTTTTTCAAGATGAAACGGTTCGGAAAAGATAAAACTTCTGACTTGGGTTATTCCTCTCAATAAAATATCATAATTAGCCTTGCCGTAATCCCCACGCAGGCATATTTCCAGTGCATTGTCAATAATATCCTCAATAACATCGGATACCGTGCATTTATCTTCGCGATATGTTATTTCTGTTTTAGCAAAAGTTGAAAATACTTCTGAAATAGACACGGGGTTGTCAGCATGATCACAGATACAGGCTATGTCATAAAGTTGTTTTATAATCTCCATACCCATTTCCTTATCTTTCTTTCTGTAAGGGATACCCGTAGTATTAGGAGCAAAAGCAGTCAGCTTATCGCCAAGTATATTATTAAAGTCCGGAACTTTTACGCTTACCGTTTCACCACTAACATCTATGAATGCACCGGATATGGGGACTTCAATTATATTGTTGTAATGAATATCTTCTCTTAGCACATCCAGTAATACATAGGATTCCTTGTTTTCTACCACCGATTCGAAAAAGAGCATATAATGGTCTTTGTCAATCTTTGA
>JAHDRO010000054.1 GCA_018433265.1 Bacteroidales bacterium | reverse complement strand
TCTTCATCAAACCTCGAAATACTTCCCTCACCAACAGCACTTTTAAATTCAGGACCGGAATCACTGTCTGGCGTAAGATCCGGGACTTTGATGCCTCTTGTGTTTTGCCGCAAAACTTCTCTGACACACTCAAAAGTAAGAGGAAACATGTCTGAAATGCTGCTCTCCTCATATGAAAACCACATAATCCCCTTCAAAACATCACTTTTCATCAAATAAAGCGGGCCTCCTTCTGTTTCGAGAGGAGCTTTAACAATTGGCATTGATGAATGAGCATCGATGTAAACTGCCGCCTCGTAATTTATGCAACACTTAAGTTTACTGCACTGTCCGGCAAGTTTTTGCGGATTAAGTGAGAGATCCTGACATCTGGCAGCTTGTGTAGTAATCGATTTAAAATCATTAATAAATCTTGAACAGCAGAGTTCCTGGCCACAAACACCTATTCCCCCAATATGTCCAGCCTCCTGTCTGGCACCTATCTGACGCATCTCAATCCTGATTTTAAACTCCTCTGCAAATAACTTTATCAACTGCCGGAAATCTACCCTTTCATCTGCTATATAATAAAAAATAGCTTTAGTACCATCACCTTGAAATTCAACATCTCCTATCTTCATGTTCAAGCCCAGTGAAGCAGCAATCTGCCGCGCTCTAATCATTGTTTTATGCTCCCTCGATATAGCATCCTGCCATCTTTCAATATCAACTCCTTTCGATTTCCTGTATATTTTTTTGAATTCAAAGTGATCAATATCAATGTTGTTGCGCTTCAGTTGTATCAGCACCACGGGGCCTGCAAGAGTAACAATGCCTACATCATGGCCATTCGTTGTCTCCACTGTAACTATATCACCTACATCAATTTGCTGATCTGATGCGTTCCTGAAATAAGATTTTCTGGTATTTTTGAAACGCACTTCAAATATATCCTTTGACTTTTCATCCGAAATTCCTTGTAACCAATCAAAGACACTCAGCTTGCAACAGTTATTGTCGTACTTCACATTTAAAGTATCGTCGGAATCCTTCCAAATCTTACATCCTCTGGAACAATCATTTATAATTTTCTGATCTTTCATAATAGCTACAAAGATAAAAAAAAGCGATTACTCATGTCTGCAAAAATATATTTTGCATTAACATTTCTTTCTATGTCCTGTAAAGCATCGTTCAGAATCTCATAAGCTTTGATATAAAAAGAAGGGTTGATTCTCTTCGACAAACTAACGACATTTTCTCTTCTTCTGACAGGAGTATTTGAAATATCAAACAAACCAAGGCTTGTCATGTACAACTCTCTTAAAAATTCAAGAGCATAATGACAGAAACTCTTTTGTTTCTCTCTATTCATCGCTGACAGTCTTTCCCAAAGGGAAATAACTTCAGGCATGTCTTTACTACAGCAGGCTGAAAGTAGTTTTACCACAATCTCGTGATCTTCAACAGTCTCTCTGTCTGAATTAATTATCTCTCTGGCCTTGCTCAAGCTACCTCCTGATATCCTTGACCAAAAGAAAGCCTCTTCTTCAGATATTTTGAACTCTTCCGCCAATCTTTGAGCCAGCATCTCTCTCTCTATAGGCATCAAGCTAATAATCTGGCATCTAGACACAATAGTGGGGATAATTCTCTCCGGAGAGTGAGAAATCATAAAAAAATATGTGCCGGCAGGAGGTTCTTCAATTAATTTAAGAAGCTTATTGGCTGCTTCCTGGTTCATTCTTTCAGGTAACCAAATAATTACATATTTGTCACCTCCTTCAAACGAACGAAAACTCAACTTTTTCAAAATTTGAGCAGCTTCATTGACCCCAATTATTCCCTGTTTGTTTTCTATTCCAATCAAATCATACCATTCCTGCTCAGTAATATATGGATTTTCAGATATTGCTCTTCTCCAATCATCTAAAAAAAGATCAGTCACGGGTTTTTTATCAGCTGTAATTTTTTTTGTTGAATTGACAGGAACAGCAAAGTGGAGATCCGGATGAATCATCTTTTGTATCTTATTGCACGTTGGACATGTGCCACATGAGTCTTCCGCACTCTTGTTGAGACATAAATTATACTGAACAAAAGCAAGAGCTGTTGAAAGCGCTCCATAGCCCTGTTCTTCACAGAAAAGCATTGCATGACTCATTCTCCCTTCCTTAAATAGTTTTATGAGTTGCTGCTTCAAGCTATTTTGTCCGACTATATCAGAAAATTTCATTGCCTATTTGAAAAAATCAACCAAAAATAATCATTTCACAGTTTCTGCAGTCAAACACGAGTTTAAAGGTTCTACCATTATTTTCAAGATAAAGCGGGAGTCCCGAGTCTTCACCACTGTGATTCTTCATGCAAAAACCAAGCTCATATCTTATGCAATATTTGCATCTCATCAACTCAACCTCCGATGGATTGGAAATTTCAAAGGCAGGCTCAATTTCTTCAGCTCCTAACGATTTGTATAAGTTTGAGGCGTAAGAGTTTGCAATATTATATCTATAACTAAGCCTCCCGCCTATTCTTGCATCTCTCTTGGCGTAACTTCGCAATTCTTTAACCCTCCGCTTTTCAGGTCTTGTTCTTTGCAATTGAGTTGCTATATCTCTTCTCCCCTGATTCAACACTGAAACCGGTAAAAACGGCAATTTTTCGGTTCTAATCTC
>JAHDRO010000394.1 GCA_018433265.1 Bacteroidales bacterium | reverse complement strand
CTTCGATACTATCTGTGCAGAGGGTCAGCGAAGATATATGGAGACCCTCTCTTCCTATGCGAGACAATTTATGGGCGTATTGGAGAGGCCTGATGTAGAGAGCATTACCGGTTTAAATCCCGTAATAGCTATTGAACAGAAGAGTACTAACCGCAATCCGAGATCAACTGTTGGTACGATTACTGAAATATCGGATTTTCTGAGACTTCTTTATGCCAAAGCTTCTACTGCATATTCTCCTGTTACTGGTCGTGAGATGGTAAAATATACTGATGAACAGATTATTTCTCTAATTATAAAGAATTATAGTGGGAAAAAGACTTTTCTTCTTGCGCCCTTGGTAAAAGGCAGAAAAGGACATTATAAAGAACTTTTTGAACAACTTCTAAGAAAAGGGTTCACTCAAGTCAGAGTTGACGGATCGATTTATGAACTTGTCAATTTAAAGCCACTTGACAGATATAAAAACCATTTTATAGAACTTGTTGTTGACAAACTGATTCCCAAAGAAGATGATGCTGCACGAATAAGGGAATCGGTTTTCACAGCTCTTAACATGGGGAAAGGATCTTTGGCTCTGCTTGAAGCAGAGGGGAAAGAGTTAAGGTTTTTAAGCAAGCAATTAATGTGTCCTGAGTCAGGCCTCTCTTTTCCGGAGCCGGCACCACATACTTTTTCTTTTAATTCTCCTCAGGGGGCATGTCCTCATTGTAAGGGACTAGGAGTTATTGCCAAAGCTGACATTAGGAAGATAATTCCTGATGACCGTAAATCCATTGCTGACGGAGGGATTGTTCCTTTTGGTTCAATGAGGGAAAATATGCTTTTTGCTCAATTGGAGGGGATAGCAAAAAAATATGGATTCTCACTCCATTCTCCCATAAGGGAGATTCCTGAAGAGGCTTTAAATACTATATTGTATGGGTCTGACGAACTTTTTAGAGTAGCCAGAGGTAATTCTTATACAAACATGATGACCTTTTCTGGGGTAATATCCAAGATTGAGCAGAATGATTCTGATAGCGATGATACGCTTGAAAGAAAAGAAAGATTTATCGATGAAGAAATATGTCCTGAATGTCACGGAACGAGGCTTAAACCCGAATCTCTTTGTTTTAAGATAGACAATTTGAACATTGCAGAGGTATCTGCAATGGATATGGATTTGTTGAAAGAGTGGACAGTTAGCTTGCAAGAAAAACTAAAAGGAAAGGCAGCATTAGTTGCAAGAGATATTTTAAAAGAACTGCAGGCAAGAATTGGTTTCTTACTGGATGTCGGGCTTGAATACCTCTCTTTGGACAGAGCTGCAAAGTCTTTGAGTGGTGGAGAAAGTCAGAGAATAAGACTGGCAACGCAAATAGGGTCAAAACTTGTGAATGTTCTGTACATTCTTGATGAACCGAGTATAGGCCTTCACCAGCGTGACAACATAAAGTTGATTGATTCTCTTAAGAAACTTCGCGACGAGGATAACTCAGTAATAGTTGTCGAGCATGATAAGGAGATGATTTTGAGTGCAGATTATTTGATAGATCTTGGTCCAGGAGCAGGAGAGAAAGGAGGCCGGGTATTATTTGCAGGAGCTCCCTGGGAGATTTTTTCATTTGGCAAGGATCAGATAGTCAAGAGTCAAAGTTTAAGTCTTGAGTATCTTACAGGAATGCGAAAAATAGATATTCCTTCTCAAAGGAGAAAAGGTAATGGTAAGTTTATAGAACTTACAGGAGCTACAGGTAATAACTTGAAGAGTGTGGATATTAAAATCCCACTGGGAACTCTTATAGGCATAAGTGGTGTAAGCGGAAGTGGAAAATCATCATTGATAAATGAAACCCTGATGCCTATATTAAGCAACAGATTAAATCACTCGAGATATAATACGCTTCCATATAAGGAAATACGTGGTGTTGAAAATGTGGACAAAGTTATAGAGGTTGATCAGTCTCCTATAGGCAGAAGTCCACGAAGTAATCCTGCAACTTATACAAATCTTTTTTCGGAAATTAGAAAAGTGTTTTCACAAACTCCAGATGCCAAGGCAAGAGGTTTTAAGACCGGCAGTTTTTCTTTTAATGTAAAGGGTGGAAGATGTGAAGAGTGCAAAGGTGCAGGGCTGCAGGTTATTGAAATGAATTTTCTTCCTTCTGTTTTTGTCCATTGCAAAGTCTGTAACGGCAAAAGATATCAACCAGACATACTCGCAGTCAAGTATAAGGGTCATTCAATAAATGATGTTTTGGAAATGACCATATCTGAGGCGGTAGAGTTTTTTGCTCATATACCTTCAATCATTTATAAACTTAAAGCCCTGGAAGATGTGGGGCTAGGATATGTCAGGCTTGGTCAACCTGCCACAACATTAAGTGGTGGGGAAAGTCAACGAGTCAAGCTTGCTGCAGAACTTTCAAAAAAAGCTACGGGCTCGTCTATTTATATTCTTGATGAGCCTACTACGGGACTGCATTTTGAAGATGTAAGAGTATTGATGAATGTGTTGCAGAAAATTGTAGATCAAGGGAATACAGTTATAATCATTGAGCACAATCTCGATGTGCTGCGATTGTGTGATTATATATTTGATATGGGACCGGAAGGTGGTAGAAATGGTGGCAAGATCATTGCACAGGGTACACCAGAGGAGATATCTGCCAATTCAAATTCAGTTACCGGAGCATATCTTAATCTTTAAAAAATCGTGTATGATAGAAGTTTATTGCGAGAATTTAAAAAAAAGTGTTCAGTGTGAGCCGGGAACAACTCTGAGCCAGTTGTTGAAGAAGATAAATCTTTCCAACAAGTGGCCGATACTGGCAGCCATCGTTGATAATCAACTCAAGGAGTTGTTGTTCCCAATTTATATGCCTCACCGGGTTCAGTTTATTGATTATACACATCGGGATGGACAGCGTTGTTATAGTCGCTCCTTAATCTTTGTGCTTCAGAGAGTTGTTGCAAAACTTTATCCTCAATACTTACTGATTGTTGATTATAATCTTCAAAACGGCATGTATTGCGAATTGAGAGAATTGGAGCCTGAAGAAGACGGTACACCCAAAGTTGTGACCTTGAGTGAAGAGGAGATAGATCTGATATGTGAAGAGATGTTAAAATTGATTGAAGCAGATCTCCCTTTTACAAGGGAAAAGATCCACACTGAAGATGCGATTAAAATTTTTAGACAACATCATCAGGAGCAGAAAGCCGTTTTACATGAGTTGAGAGGAAAGTTTTTTACAACCGTTTATTATCTTGATGGTTATGCAGATCACTTTTATGGTCCTTTGACTGAGAGTACAGGAGTATTAAAGACATTTTTCCTCGAATCTTTTAGTAGAGGTTTTTTACTGAATATTCCGCCGATTACGTACCCTTACAAAGTTCAGAAAACCCCATATCAATATAAGCTTTTTGATGTTTTCAAGGAACATTCACAATGGTGTTCAATTTTGGGTGTCAAAGGAGTTGGTACTTTGAACAGTACAATTCTTGCAAATAAATCCAGGGATATGATTCAAATCGCAGAAGGGCTTCATGAACGAAAATATGCAGATATTGCAGATAAAATTTATGAAAGAAGAGGAGATGTGAGATTAGTGCTCATAGCAGGACCTTCGAGCAGCGGTAAGACAACTACGTCCAAAAGAGTTGCTCTTCAGTGCAGAGTCTTAGGGATGAATCCTATAATTATTGAGATGGACAATTATTTTGTTGATCGGGAAAGAACGCCGAGAGATGAAAATGGCAATTATGATTTTGAAAGTTTTCAGGCTTTAGATGTGGACTTTTTAAGTTTGCAGATGAACCAGCTTTTTGAAGGAAAGGCTGTCCAATTGCCAAAGTTCAATTTTACAGAGGGTAAAAGGACTTTCAACGGCAACATTTTGCAGATGAATGAAAACGACATTCTAATTATGGAAGGGATTCATGCTTTAAATCCCAATCTTACCAAAGACATGCCGTCAAATAAGTATTATAAAATTTATGCTTCAGCTTTAACTTCTCTTTCACTTGATGAAAACAACAACATCTCTACGTCCGATAATCGTCTCTTAAGAAGAATTGTTAGAGATGCAAATTTTAGAGGAGTTTCACCCGAAGAGACTATTCTCAGGTGGCCAAGCGTAAGACGTGGAGAAATAGAAAACATTTTTCCTTATCAGGAGAATGCAGATGTAATGTTCAATTCGGCGTTGATTTACGAACTCCCGGTTTTGAAGTATTATGTTGAACCTTCCCTCAGGAGGATACATCTTAATTCCCCTGCATCTGTAGAAAGTATCAG
>JAHDRO010000263.1 GCA_018433265.1 Bacteroidales bacterium | reverse complement strand
AGTCATTGTGATTTATTCCTTTGATAGAGATATTTAAATGCCTTTTAGCCTGATATGGTACGTTTTCTGGAGAGTATGGTGCTGGATTATTATTCTTATCTGCGTATATTCTGAACATCGAAAAATCACCAGTGTGTCTTGGCCACATCCAATTGTCGGTATCAGCGCCAAACTTGCCAATGGATGAAGGAGGGGCTCCTACAAATCTGATGTCATTGAATGTTTTTGTCACTACAAGATAGTACATGTTGCCTGCATACATTGGAACTACATTTGCCTTTAAATAATTATTGTTACCAATAGCCTCTTTTTTAAGTTGAGCAATTATATTATTCATTGCATTAACTTTCTCTTCAGAAGTAGCAGCATTTGACATAGCGTTGTTGATTTTATCGGTTACATCTGTAAAACTTTCAAGAAAAGTGACAGTGAGACCAGATGCCGGAAGTTCTTGCTCCCGGCTCATTGCCCAGTATCCATCTGTAAGATAGTCGTGTTCTACACTGCTAAGTTTTTGAATTGCACCATAACCACAATGGTGATTGGTAATTATAAGTCCCTCAGCAGATATCACTTCTCCAGTACATCCGTTACCAAAATGGATGACAGCATCTTTTAAGCTTGTACCATTGACATTGTATATATCCTTTGCTTCGAGTTTACATCCAAGTTCTTTCATTTTTTGCTGATTGAGCTTTTCTAGCAAAGGAAGCAGCCACATTCCCTCATCTGCTCTAAGTGGAGTTAGCGAGATAAGGATTACAGCTAATAGTAATAATGCGATTTTTTTCATAAATTTTTATCTATTTTTAACAAAAATAAGCAAAATTGTTAGATACATTTAAAATTCTGATTGTAATTGACAAGTTTAAAGGAAGTCTTACATCTTCTCAAGCTTGTTTAGCCATTAAAAAGGGTATCGAAAAAAGGTGGGTAGATTTATTTCCTTCATGCAACTTATCAATAGAAGTCCTACCGATGGCCGACGGAGGAGAAGGCACTCTCGAAGTCATTGAGAAAAATGTTGGAGGAATTAAACATTATGCTTCTGTGAGTGATCCTTTATATAGAGAAATAAAAGTTCCATTCTTACTGAAAAATAAAACAGCATTTATTGAAATGGCATTGTGCTCTGGCCTTCAACTTTTAACCAAAGATGAGTATAATCCTATGATAACTTCAACTTTTGGTCTTGGAGAGTTAATTCTTGAAGCTGTAAGGCGTGGAGCTGAAGATATTGTTGTTGGAATTGGGGGGAGTGCGACTAACGATGGTGGTATGGGTATGCTTAAAGCTCTGGGTTATGAGTTTTTTGACAGGAGAGGAGATGAAGCATTATCTTTAAATGAAGTTTATGAAATATCAGATTTCAATGTTTCTCAATCATTACATAAAGTTAAATTTACCGTTGCCTGTGATGTTACAAATCCTCTTCTGGGGGATAAAGGAGCTTCAATTATTTATGCACCTCAAAAAGGAGCTACTCCTGAGATGGTTGAGAAGCTGGAGATTGGCATGAGAAATTATGCTGAGATTTGTGAAAGATTTACTGGCAGATGCTGCAGGGATTACCCGGGATCTGGAGCTGCCGGTGGAATTGGATTTGCATTCAAATTATTTTTTGATGCAGAAATTATTCCCGGATGGATTATACTATCAAGGCTCACCAATATGGAGAAATTAATTTCTACAGCAGATTTGGTAATAACGGGGGAAGGATCCCTGGATAAACAGAGTGTTTCGGGCAAACTAGTATATGGAGTATGTATGACCGGTATAAAGTATAACAAAACTATATGGGCATTTTGTGGGATAAATCATCTAAATGTTAATGAACTCAGCAATTTGGGGATCTCAAAAGTTTTTGAGATAATAACTGTTGCACGAGACATTGACGACTCAATCAAAAATGCTTCATATTATCTTGAACAGATGGCTTTTAATGCTATTTCTTTTCTGTCTTCCAGACCTTGAGTATTTCTGCTATATATAGTTTATGAAGTCCAGAGTGTCCTTCATAATGTGCATTAAGGGGACCAGGATCGTGAAAGAAATTTTTAGACAGCATCTCGGAGTAGAGTTTATAACACTCAAAGACAAGCCGGGCTTCTTTGAAGGTAGGATTTCCCAACTCAGTAAATACGGGAGTTAGTGAGGCTTCGGCAACTTTATTGCAATCTCTGCCACTTTTTGATCCACATATATTGAGAGAAGAACGGTATTTTTCCTCAAAAAAACTTAATGTGAATTTTTCGGAACTCTCAATAAATTGATAAGTATACCGCTCGGGACGAACAAAAACAAATACAACAGGTCTATTCCAAAGATAGCCTGCGCCTCCCCAGTTGGCAGTCATAGTATTAAATTTTGCCTTATTGCCTGCAGTTACCAACATCCAGTCGGAGGAGATTAGTTTTATAAGATTCTCCTCAATTTCAAGTGGATCTATCAGTCTGTATCCAAAGTTTGTCATTTTTGTAAAATTTAGCTATTTCAACAATCTAAAAGAGGTCCGATGATATTCACACGGGCCATATTTCATAATTGCGTCCCTGTGAGCTGCTGTAGGGTAGGCAAAATTCTTTTCCCATCCATACTGGGGGTAGTCTGAAGCAATTGATACCATATATTCATCGCGGTGAGTTTTGGCAAGTACCGAAGCAGCAGCTACTGAGGTAAAGCTACCATCTCCCTTTATAAAACAAATATGCGGTATATTTTTATAATTTTGAAATTTGTTGCCATCAACAATAATAAATTCAGGTCTTGTATCAAGTGCATCAAGAGCTTTGTGCATTGCTAAAATTGATGCGTTCAATATATTAATCCTGTCAATCTCAATGTTACTGACCGATGCCACAGCCCAGGATATCGCTTCCTTCTCAATGATTGGACGTAATAACTCCCTGTTCTTTCTTGTCATTTGTTTGGAATCATTGAGCAGAGGGTGATAGAAATCATGAGGAAGTATAACTGCAGCTGCAAAGACAGGACCTGCCAAACATCCTCTGCCAGCCTCGTCACAACCAGCCTCAATCATGTCGTCATAGAGATAGGATAATAAATGATGATCCTCTTTCATGAGCTTGGAAATATTCCGAAATTTAGCAAAAAGAGATATATTTAGCGATATTTATTTAAACTCTCTTTTAGAATCCCAATTATACTT
>JAHDRO010000390.1 GCA_018433265.1 Bacteroidales bacterium | reverse complement strand
ATCTTTTGGGATACAAAGTCGAAGGCAATGATACTGTATATCAAATTAGAATCAAAGACTTCTATTTTTTCTCCCGTCCAGCTTATAGAATGAAAAATAAAGACTGGCAAGAGTATTATAGATTGGTTTACAACTTTAAGAAGACTTACCCTTTTGCTCTGATTGCAAAAGAGAAAATAACTGAGGCCGACAGTGTCATATCTTCCTCAAAATTTAATGCAAGAGAAAGAGAAAAGTATTTAAGATCTTTCGAGAATGAGCTATTTAAAGAGTTTGAAAAACCTATGAGAAAAATGACGTTTTCTCAGGGTAAATTGTTGTTACGATTGATAGATAGAGAGATTGGCCAAAGCTCATATTACATAATCAAAAGCTATAGAGGAAATGTTAATGCTGTCTTCTGGCAAGGTATAGCAAGAATATTTGGTAGTGATCTCAAACAACCATACGACAGATTTGGCAAAGACAGGGAAACAGAAGAGCTTGTCAGAATGTATCAGAATGGCACATTTGATTATTTGTATTACTCGCTCTTTGACTAGCAACCAGACATCCAGGTTACCTTGTCATTTCTTGAATCATAGCAAAGATATTCACACCCATACAACCAAGCACCCAGAATATAAAAACCGGCACCTGATGGGGTTATGGCATAACCTGGAGTATGTATGTGACCGAAAATAAAATAATCGACTTTTTCCTTTTTTTCGAATTCAAAGGCGTATTTATAAAGTGGTTCTTCTTTTCCTTTAAATTCAAGAAGAGAATAATTAGTCATTTTTCTTGTAGTTGACCATTTAGACGCTATTGGAAAAGTCCACCTGGGATGTACACTTGCCAATAATCTCTGAAGCACTTTTGACCTGAAAAGCTTTTTCAGCATTAAATGTGAGGGTTCTGCTCCTGTAAGCTCATCCCCATGAGCAAGACAAAACTTCTTTTGTCCAATTTGAACTACAGATGGCTCTTTAAGTATCTTAAGACCTATCTCCTTCTCAAGATATCCAAAAGTCCACATGTCATGATTCCCTCTAAAAAAATAGAGTTCCACACCACTATCAGACAATTGTGACAACGCCCCCAGCACTCTTGTAAAACCCTTGGGAACAACATATTTGTATTCAAACCAATAGTCAAAAATGTCTCCTAATAAATATAACGCCTTTATTTCAGGAGGAACTTCTCTTAGAAATTTAACAAACCTCTCCTCCCTTGCCGGTGCATCATAAGCACCCAGACCTAAATGCACATCAGATACAAAATAATATAAGTATCTTTCACAGGATGACATATTTAGAAAATTAATGGATAAATAATACAAATAGATCCAACTGCTGCACAATAAATTGCAAAACCAACCAGTTTAGTTTTCTTAACAAGATTAATCATTACTTTACATGCAAACAAGCCGGAAACAAATGCAGAAATAAATCCAAGTATCAATACAAGAGTATCCACTCCGCTTTTTGAAGCAGCAAGTTCACCTGATATAAGCTCAAGAAAAGCCTCCCCAAGAATTGGAATAAGAGCCATAAGAAAAGAAAATCTTGCTATCTGATCTTTCTTAATTCCACACATCATACCGGTTGCAATAGTCGAACCCGAACGAGAAAGACCGGGAAGTACGGCAACTGCCTGTGCCAAACCAATAATAAATGCATTTTTATATGATAATCCTTTTTCTTTTGGCTTGACATAACTTGAAACTGTCAATAACAGTGCTGTAACAATAAGGCATATCCCGACAATAAGTAGCCCTGAACCAAATATTGCTTCTACCTGATCCTTAAAAAAGAGACCTACGATCAGAACAGGAATCATTGACACAAAAATTTTCAGGATATAGTCTGTTTCAGGAT
>JAHDRO010000198.1 GCA_018433265.1 Bacteroidales bacterium | reverse complement strand
CAACTCTGAACGGATTCCTAATTCCCTTGCCAGATCATTGAGATTATCTCGCTGATAACTTAATTTGACCGCATTTTCCTTGAATTTACGATCATAATGCATACGATTTCCTTTCATCTCTTAAAGTTAAGTTTTTTGCTTAACTCTTTGTCCATGCTAAGTTATAAATTCCATTGTGATAAATCAACATATCTCGGATCGCTTGCATAGTCTGGTTTTTGTGTTTTTACAATGTAATCTTCTTTTACAGTTTCATTTATTAATGCTTCGGCATTTGGCTTAAATTCCGTATATCCGATAACAGTTTCTTGTTTAGGAAATGTTGCAATAATATTCGGATTACCTCTCTGTAAATCCCAAAAATAATGCAAATTTCCATTTGAAAGAATTACGAATCTACAGTTTTGAGATTGCGCATACTTTCTGGCTTGTTCCTTAGCAAAAAGCGGGTTAATTTCCTCTTTCTTTGCTTCTAAAACAATGAAAGGGAAACCTTTGTCATCAAGTAACAGATAATCAATAAAGCCATTTTTAGTTTTTTCAAAATCCTCACCGAATTCATCTAATTCGGTTTGAGTTAGTTTTGTTTTATTCTCAAGTACAATGTTGGCTCTCCCTTCTTTAGAATCAAAGAAACGCCATCCTGATTCCTCAAGTAGTTTATTGATTTTTATTCTTGCTTTAGCTTCTTTTGACATTACAATTCTTTTCTATTTTATAATCGTAAAGTTAGTCATAAATTCTCAATACCAATTATTCAAATAAGTCGCTGTCTTTCAGTGGTGCGTAGGTAAAATGAAGGCTCTTTTGGCAGCGTAGCGGTCGCCCGTGTGTCGGGGCAGCCAAATGTGCCTGAATGTGGACAGGGTTTCTTTTTTCTTTGTCTTCATGCAGCAAAAAATCTGTTATCATTCTGCCGTTTGTTTTGTCTTTTTACAATGAACGCTAACGGTTGAGTGTATGTTTTTGTTGCCGATTTCGAAGCACAGTCCTGTCAAGTTAGAACTACTTTTGATACTGGCTGAAAGTTTCGATAACACAGTGACTGACAAATGTTTTATATACAATGTTAGCAACTGGCGTTCTGTCAATCGTCATTTTTTATTCTTCTTGATAATTTCCTCACATTGTTTTAAGAGTTCTAATTTTTTATCTGGTGATAAATCGTCAAAGTCAGGAACACTCGAACCAATTACTTTAACAAGTCCGTTACTTGTTATTATGTAACCAGGGTCT
>JAHDRO010000020.1 GCA_018433265.1 Bacteroidales bacterium | reverse complement strand
CGGCATCTCCTTGTACCAGTAATATACATCTTTCATTAGTGAGTAAAGATAACTTTTCTCAGTCTCAAGTTTGTCACTTTCAACTTTTTCACATGAAGTAGCAATAAAAAGACATGTGCCAAGTGCAATAAAAAAAAGATATTTTTTCTTCAACTGTGCAATCATTTTCTATAATAATTTCTTTCAAATATAAACATTTTTCACGTTGAGACGTTTTAAGTTAAATGAAAATAATATGATTATGAACACTCAAGAATTATTATCTATTGAAACAAAAAATATTTTTGCAGCAAAGGGCACACCTCTTACACTGCTTGGCAAGCAGATAGAAGTGGGTGATGTTGCGCCTGAAATTAATGCTGTAGATGCCTCGATGAATGAGGTAAAACTATCTGATTATAAGGGTAAGGTGGTAGTAATAAGTGTGTTTCCTTCGATTGACACACCTGTTTGTGCAACTCAGACCAGAACTTTCAACAAGAAAGCCACCGAGCTATCTAATGATGTTGTAATTCTTTCCATATCAAAGGATTTGCCATTTGCTCTTGGCAGATTTTGTGCAGCTGAAGGAATCAATAATGTACATACTCTTTCTGATTATAAGTATTCCAAATTTGGTCTTGAGTATGGATTTCTGATAAAAGAGACAATGCTTCTTGCAAGAGGAGTACTTGTAATAGACAGAAACGGAGTTGTCCGTTACAAGGAGATTACCAGGGATATTGTCAATGAGCCGGATTATGATAAAGCCTTCGAAGCAGTGAAAAAATTGCTTTAAAAAGACAGTATATTTTTATATTTGCGAATAAAGACTTAAACCATGGATTTATTCGCAAATTTTATTAAAAACCTCAGTGATTTTCTTTGGGGGTGGCCAATGATATTATTATTATTAGGCACCCATATTTATTTAACAATTGTATTAAAATTTCCTCAGAGAAAAATTTTTACAGGGATAAAGCTATCTGTTGCTAAAGACAAGGGTGCTGAAGGTGATGTGAGTCAATTTGGTGCATTGTCAACAGCTTTAGCTGCGACAATAGGTACCGGGAACATTGTGGGAGTGGCCACAGCCGTGGCTCTGGGTGGTCCTGGTGCTGTTTTGTGGTGCTGGCTTACCGGTGTGTTTGGGATTGCAACCAAGTATTCGGAGGGATTATTGGCGATTAAATACAGAGTTAAGACATCCGATGGAACAATGATTGGTGGACCAATGTATGCTTTGGAGAGAGGGCTCAAAATGAAATGGCTTGGTGTACTGTTCTGTATTTTTGCTGCTGTCGCAGCTTTTGGTATTGGGAACACAGTGCAGGCTAACTCTATTTCAATGTTATTGAATGAAACCTATTCTATCTCCAATTATATTACTGGAGCTGTAATTGCAATTCTTACCGCATTGGTTATTCTGTTTGGAGTTAAGGGAATTGCTAAAGTTTGTAGCACATTGGTTCCCTTCATGGCATTTTTTTATGTTTTGGGATGCCTTTACATTTTAATAATGAATTATCATTTTTTAGGAGATTCTTTCAGAATAATTTTTGAATCAGCTTTTAATGCGAGAGCTGCAGGAGCAGGTTTTCTCGGGACTACTGTCATGATGGCAGCAAGATATGGTATTGCGAGAGGTCTTTTTTCGAATGAGTCGGGACTTGGTTCTGCTCCCTTGGTTGCTGCAGCTGCCAAAACAAGAAACCCTGTCAGACAGGCTCTGGTATCTTCCACAGGTACATTTTGGGATACTGTAGTAATTTGTGCCCTGACAGGGCTGGTAATTGTTAGTTCTATTCTTGCATTTCCCGATATTGATCATATAGATCGTGCAGCTTTGACTAAAGCTGCATTTTCTAAAATCCCGTTTGGTTCTGTAATACTATCTGTCGGGATACTTACATTTGCTTTCAGTACAATTTTAGGCTGGAGTTATTATGGCGAGAAAGCGGTAGAATATCTTGGCGGTAAAAAAATTATTTTTTGGTATAGAATAGCGTGGATAATAGCAGTCTTTATCGGTTCGGTGGTTAACTTGTCGCTTGTTTGGAATATAGCAGACTGTATGAATGCTCTTATGGCAATTCCAAACTTGATATCTCTCATCTTGCTTTCAGGTGTCCTTGTCAAAGAGACTAACAAATATCTCTGGTCGGGAAGACTTGATGAAACTTCAATTGATGAGGCAGGTTAATTTACGAGTCTTTTAGTTCAAAAAGTTATATTTTTTTCCATATTCTCTCATCTGTTGAAGAAAATCTGCAGGATATTCAACCTTGTAGTCAATTATCTTACCATTTTTCTCAACTGGAATAATGTCAGGGTTTATAAATCCTCCGTAAGGCTTAAGATTAAGAGCAGCATATCTCTCTTTGACCTCCTTGTGAAGATCAGGGTCAATTTTTATACCGTAAGTGGTTACAAGTCTTTTCCCTGCTTCATAATCGCCTTCTGATTTAATTCTTTGAAGCTCTCTTAAAAGTTCTCCAAACAGAGAACGCAGTTTCACATAGTCGTTTATCACAAAATAAGTTTTACCGTCTCTTATTCTCTTTTCAATTACATTTTCTGACTTCCCTTTTTCATAGCACCACTCAGAGATCATTTTGCGCCCCTGCATATGAGCCTGAGTGACACTTTTTCCAAGATCTATTCTGACTAGCTGAGTGAAAATCCCATTACGGATATAGTTGATGTATTCAGCTTTGTAGGCAGTATCATTTGGCATTATTCCAAGCTCTACTAGTTTGGGGTCTGCAAGGTAGTAAAGGGCAAATAAGTCAGCTCTGGACTCTTCGAGAGTTGAACTGAAATCTTTCAAGGCATTTGGAGATGTACCTTCTCTTAGTTGGCCTGATCCATGTCCAAGACATTCATGAAGATCTGTATGTAAACTTCCTGTCAGAGTTCCGTACTGTTTAATTAGTTGTACCTCTGAATCATCCCATGAGAACTCGGCTGTCATACTTTTTGGAGACTCTTCTGCGGCCTTGTCATAGGCTTCGGTGATGTTAGCTATTGTAACAGATTTTGAGCCATATTCTTTGCGAATCCAATCGGCATTTGGCAAATTGATCCCAAGAGGTGACACAGGATAACAGTCTCCACCTAGTTGTACTGCATTGATAACTTTTGCGGACACACCCTTAACATTCTTTTTTCTGTATTGAGGGTCTATAGGTGAATGATCTTCAAACCATTGAGCATTTTCACTTATTAACTGTGTACGTTTTGAGGCTTCAATATCCTTAATATTTACCATTCCTTCCCAAGTGCCCTTAAGCCCAAGAGGGTCATTATAAGTTTCAATGAAACCATTAATAAAATCTACATGAGAGATTGTATCTTTAACCCATGCAATATTATATTCATCCCATTTTTTAAGATCTCCGCTTCTATAATAGTCACAGAGAAGCTTAATATATTGTTTCTGTATATCGTTTTCTGCCACTTTTGCTGCCTTGTCAAGGTGATAGACTATTTTTTCGATCGCATCTCCATAGAGACCTCCGACTTTATAGGTCTCTTCCATCAAAATCCCGTTCTTCTTGACAAGTCTGGAATTAAGTCCATATGATACAGGCCTTGAATCATTAGGCACTTCCATTTTTGTATAAAAGGACTCAGCCTCTGAGTATGTAACACCTTCATAAAAATTGACTGCACTTCCTGCAATCAGATCACCTTTACCAGATATGTTTTTTCTATATGGGGCAACAGATAGATCGAAAATGACAGGAAGCATTTCTTGCTTCAATGAATCCAAACCGCTCTGTGACATCAATTCTCCGAAATATTCCTTAGAACATCCGGGAATAATTTTTTCCTCTGCATAGTGATGATGAATCCCGTTGCTAAAAAATACCCTTTTTGCATATACTGTAAATTCTTTGTAATCACCACATTCCTTATCTCCTTTATAATTATCAAGTATGGATTCTATGACTCTTCTCACCTTAAGTCCATATTTGGAATTCTGATCCCAGAAGATATCTCTTCCACATTTGACAGCTTCACTCAAATGATATATATACTCTTTCTGCTGAAGAGACAGTGAGTCCCATCCTGGAATCTGAAAACGGATTATTTTAATATCAGCAAATTCGTCTACCAAATATTTGAATGGCTCCTGAATTTTCTTTTCAGATGCCTGTTTGCATGAGCAAGTTGAGAGCCCGGAAACTAAAGCAATAAGCATAATTTTATATCTTTTCATAAATCTAAATTTGCACAAATATAGCTCTTTGTGATATATAATAATTACATTTGAAGTAAAACAAGGATGATGAAAAGAATACTTGTGGTGGCAACTGCACTGTTAATTACTATTGCAGTTGTAATAACATCATGTTCCAAAGATGGCTCTGAATCAGGATATAACAGGATAATTCTTGTCTATCTTGCAGCTAACAACAATCTTAGTAATTATGCTTCTGACAATGTCAGCAATCTTTTAAAAGGATATCTTCCAAAAGAAAATAGTAATGATGTTCTTCTCGTGTATTCTCATTTGATGGACCATACTCCTGTTTTGCTGAGGATATACAGAGACGATAACGGAGTGCCGCAGCAGGACATCGTAGCTAATTACGACAACCAAAACTCAACCACACCACAGGTATTAAACTCGGTACTTAAAAAGATAAAAATTATTTTTCCGGCTAAGGAATACGGGCTTATTCTCTGGTCGCACGGAACAGGCTGGTTGCCACAGAACTATTATGACAATCCGGAAATGTTTGGGGTTTTTATGCCTGATCCCTATTCAGATATAGTGAAAAGTTTCGGATTTGAATCCGGAGTTGAGATGGATATCAAAGAGATGGCTGCTTCAATACCCTATCACTTTTCGTTTATTATTTTTGACTGTTGTCTAATGGGAGGAGTTGAGGTAGCTTACGAAGTTAAAGACAAGTGTGACTATATTATAGCCTCTCCGGCAGAAGTACTTGCAACTGGATTCCCATATGATGTTATTATGGAACCACTATTTAGGTCAAAAGCAGATCTTGAAGAGGTATGTCAGCGTTATTTCGATTTCTACGATTCACAAAATGGGGTTTACAAGTCTGCCACTATAGCACTTTACAGAAGTGATAAATTTGATGAACTTGCTACTGTTTGCAAAAGTATTTTTGCTACAAACAGAGAAAAATTAAATTCTCTTCAAGTTACGGGTATACAGGGATATTTCAGATTGAACAAACACTGGTTTTATGATATTGGTGATTTCATTTCAAGGATAGCATCACAACAAGAGCTTTTGCAGTTTAATGATGCTTTGAGCAAGGTAGTTATTAAAAAGTTGACCACACCAACATTCCTTGATTTTACAATTAACAGTTATTCAGGACTCAGTACATATATTCAGAGCAATGGCTCTTCGTTTCTGGATTCATATTATAAGGGGTACAAATGGAACATTGCAACAGAGATGGTAAAATGATAAATTGTTGTATTGAGTTATATTTTTTGTAACTTTGCCGCCTCTAAAAAGGAAACTTTTTGGTGCAATGGGGTCCGGACCATTTCCGGATTGAGTAACACATTTTTATTAATTATCATGAAAACAATTAAACTTAACGGGGTTCCAAGAGTAGTATCCAACAAACAGGCAATCAAAACCTTAAGAAGAAACGGCTCGGTCCCGTGTGTTCTTTATGGACAAGGAGTAGAAAATCAGCTTTTTTCTGTCACTGCAAAGGATTTGTTGCTTTTGACCAATACACCCAATTCTTATATAGTTGATCTCCAGATTGATGGCAAAAACTATAAATCCATTCTTCATGCAATTCAGTATCATCCTGTAACAGATGAGCCTTTGCACGTTGACTTTCTTTTAGTTTCAGATGAGAAGCCTGTGTCAATAAATGTTCCTATTATTATTACAGGTAATTCTGAGGGAGTGCGTCAGGGCGGTAAACTTGCTGTTTCTGCAAGAAGACTCAGAATATCAGCCCTGCTCAAAGATTTACCGGATTCAGTTACAATAGATATTTCAACTCTCAGCATAGGAAAGAATATTACAGCCGGAGATCTTAAATATGATAACATTCAGATTATTACTCCCAAAAGTACTATTATCTGTTCAGTGAAGATGACTCGTGCAGCATTAGGCACAGCAGCTGCTCCTGAGGCAAATTAAATTTCTTATTCGGTGAGCCATGAGCTTTCTGATTGCAGGTTTGGGCAATATTGGTTCCGAGTACGCTGATACCCGTCACAATGCAGGATTTTATGTGTTGGATACTCTGGCAAGATTATCCAACATAGCTTTTATAAGCAGTCGTTATGGATATATAGCCGAATATAAATATAAGGGCAAAAGATTTTTGCTGCTTAAACCATCTACTTACATGAACCTTAGTGGTAAAGCTGTCAATTACTGGTTAAATGCAGAAAAGATTGATCAGGAAAATATGCTTGTGGTAGTGGATGATATAGCTTTACAGTTTGGCTCTTTAAGGATGCGGAAGCAGGGTAGTGACGGAGGTCATAATGGCCTTAAAGATATTATTTCAACTTTGGGGAACAGTGATTTTCCACGTCTTAGAATAGGTATTGGAGGAGATTTTCCAAAGGGAGGGCAAATAGATTATGTACTTGGAAAATGGACTGACCAGGAAATAAAATCTCTCCCTGGGATTGCAGACAAAGCTGTTGAAGTTATTAAATTATTTGGTACTGAAGGCGTTGAAAAGGCCATGAATTATTGTAATGCAAAATGAGCAGAATTGATAAGTACTTATGGTCAGTGAGAATATATAAAACTCGTACTGATGCTACTGAAGCTTGTCGATCAGGTCGTATAAGAGTAAATGAAATTCAGGCCAAACCTTCTAAAGAGATTAAACCTGGAGACATAATATCTGTCCGAAGAGGGAACATTCATTTCACCTACAGAGTTATTGCAGATGTCGAACGCAGACAGCCTGCTAAAATGGTTGATCAGTATATCGACAACATAACTCCACAAGAGGAGTTGAAGAAATTGAACCTGCCCAAAGAGTCGTTTTTCTTTTCAAGAAAAAGAGGCACAGGGAGACCTACCAAAAAAGAAAGAAGAGATATTGACGAACTTTTTGACAATATTGATTTTTACTATGATAACGAAACGGAAGCAGATTAACTTTTCCCTGTTATTTCGAGTAGCGTACACTCTGCCGATTTTTTTAATATTGAATATTCTCCAAGTCCGGCAGGTATAAGCACAGTTTCTCCTTTCGAAACATCAAGTAAGGAGTTTTTGGAGTTAATTGTTATTTCTCCTTCTATTAGCATGTATATTATAAAACTTTCAAACTGTGTGCTTTCGTAGTAAAGAGTCTTATTTGGATTGAGTTTGGAGATCTTAAAATAGTTGCAGTCAACAAGTATTTCATGCTCTATATTTTTGTAGTCAGCGCTATGAT
>JAHDRO010000340.1 GCA_018433265.1 Bacteroidales bacterium | reverse complement strand
TCAGCTCCTGAAGTTTTTCATCAATTGACTTGATTTCGTTTTTGTAGTATTCGATTTGTCGTTCCTGTCTAACAATATTCAGTCTTATGTGAAACCAGTCAATCAGGCTGTTCTTATCGATGAATATTACCCAGACAGCAAAAATAAGAGTGGCTATAAAAAACTTGTTTTTAATAAGCTTATAAAATCCGGATTCCTTAACTCTTTGCCACATCTTTGTTTTAAATAGTTGTTTTCGCAAAAATAGTAATAATTTTGTCTAAGATAATTAATATAATAATGAATGGTTAAACCAACATTACTTGTTCTTGCTGCCGGCATGGGCAGCAGATATGGAGGATTAAAACAACTTGACAGTGTTGGGCCTAATGGCGAAACGATTATGGATTATTCTGTTTTCGACGCTGTCAGAGCCGGTTTCGGAAAGATAGTCTTCACCATACGACATGGTTTCAGAAAACAGTTTGAAGATGCCGTAAAACAAAGATACGGGAATAATGTTGAATATGATTTTGTAGAGCAGGAACTGGAAAATATTCCTGACAGGCTCAAATATAACCCGCTTAGAAGTAAGCCTTGGGGGACTGGACATGCCGTATTGGTTGCAAAAGATGTTATCGACACTCCTTTTGCCGTCATTAACGCTGACGATTTTTATGGCTGTAACTCGTTCCGGGTGCTTGGTCACTTTCTTGAAGAGTGTGAAGGAAACACAGGGACTTTTGCCATGGTGGGCTTTAATATTGCCAACACTCTTTCTGAATCCGGCAGTGTGTCACGCGGAATATGTTCAGTCAATTCGGAGGGTTATCTTACTGATGTAGAAGAGCATCATAATATTGCAAGAAAGGATAAATCAATTTATGGCCTTAATCCGCGAAATGAACTTGTAGAAATAGTACCTGAAACTCTGGTATCAATGAATATGTGGGGATTTACGCTGGATTTATTTACATTGGGAGAAGAACTTTTCACGGAGTTTCTATTACAAAATGGAGAAGATTTATCTGCTGAATTTTACATTCCTTATGTTGTAAACAGAATTATCAAAAGCAATAAAGCCTCCTGTAAAGTATTGAGTACTCCTGACCAATGGTTTGGAGTTACCTACAAGGAAGATCGGGAAAATGTTGTTACCAGACTTTCAAAGCTGATTGAAAGGAAGATTTACCCATCTCCCCTTTTTAAAAAGTAAAAATGCAACTAATATTTAATTAATGCTTAAAAAATTCTGGCCGTATATTCCAGATTTAAAAGAGAGCTGGATACTTGTTATAATTCTATTAATTGGGGGTACTGCCCTGAGCACAGTACTCACAATTATTATGCGATTTGCTTTTCCTTCACTTACAGAATGGTATGGGACTATTGCTTATCCATTTATATTTTTACTGCCTTATTTGTGGATTGTAAGATCTATTAAAAAGCAACAATCCAACATTTTACTTCCTTTAAACAGTCCAAATTTCGGCAAAATGGGAGGAATAATATTTTTTATTCTACTCATACCATTGCTTTTATCGTTTAATTACGTTACCGAACCACTTTCCTCGTGGATGACTGTTCCGGATTTTATCAAGAGACTTTTTGAAAGTGTTACTGAAAACAAGCTCAGCAGCTTGATAATGATGGTAATACTTGCACCATTGTTTGAAGAAACATTTTGCAGGGGGATTATTCTTAGAGGACTTCTGAAACATATGAATCCATTGAAAGCTATTTTTTGGTCTGCATTAATATTCGGTGTAATACACCTTAATCCTTGGCAGGCTATACCGGCCTTTCTGGTAGGTTCACTTATGGGATGGATCTATTGGAAAAGCGGTTCTCTGTGGGCTACAATTTTTATGCATTTTATTAATAATGGGTTTTCATATCTTATTGTTATTCTGTTTCCTGAGCTACCAGCTGATGCAGGCTTCAAAGACCTGTTCCCTGGAAACATGTATTATATATATTACTTACTTTCTCTTATTATCTTGATCTCAATTCTCATTTTAATAAATCGCAATTATGGCAACACTCTATCCACTAAAATTCAAACCAATAGTTAAAGAACGAGTTTGGGGTGGCGATCAGTTAATAAAATTATTAGGGAAACCTTATTCTGGAAACAATCCTGTCGGAGAAAGCTGGGAATTAAGTGGTCTGCATGGTGATACATCAGTAATTGAAAATGGATTTCTTAAAAAAAACGATATCAACGAGATTGTAGAAACCTATCTTGGAGATATAACAGGTGATGCAATTTATGACAGATTCGGAATGGAATTTCCAATGCTGATCAAATATTTGGATATTCAGAAAGAATTGTCGATACAGGTACATCCTGATGATGAAACAGCTCTTGTAAGGCATGATTCAAATGGTAAAACAGAGTTATGGTATATTGTCGATGCTAATCCCGATGCAAAAATATATATGGGTTTCAACAGAGATACTACCCCTCAGGAATTGTTTGACAAATGCAACAATGACACTGTCAATGAAATACTCAATGTTATTACTCCTAAAAAAGGAGATTATGTTCTAATTAAACCCGGAACAATTCATTCTGCTACAGGAGGCATTTTAGTGGCTGAAATTCAAACAACTTCTGATATTACCTACCGTGTTTATGACTGGGGCAGAGAACATCACCCTGAAACCGCCAGAGAAATGCATCTTGATCTGGCAATAGATATAATAGATTATAAAAAATATGATCTCTCTCAATATCAT
>JAHDRO010000079.1 GCA_018433265.1 Bacteroidales bacterium | reverse complement strand
GTTCATTTGTTGAATTTACTTACTATTCCAGCTCTTGTGTTTATATATTATTATAAACGATACAATGTTACCAACAAAGGGCTTGTCTGGGTAT
This sequence comes from Bacteroidales bacterium, assembly GCA_018433265.1. The sequence continues at coordinate 4,598 of JAHDRO010000079.1, read as the reverse complement.
TTGTGCTTTCTTGTGTGATACTGGCCTTTATTCTTTACGGAATAATTCAATAAATAAAAAAAATAGCCGCTTGGTTTGACCTCTTTTTTGTCAATGTGCTTGGCTTTGGTATCAATACTGGTGCAGCTATATTTCTTCTGTTGCTTCTTATAGCTTCTTTGTGGTCAGTGTGGTATACATATAAAAAAGGCAAAGTTTTGGCCAACACGATTTTACTTTGTTTTACTATGATTGTGATAGGTTATTCGACATTTGCCGTTGTAATTATCAGATCATCTGCAAATACTCCAACAAATGAAAATCAACCTGATAATGCTTTTTCACTTGTAAGATACCTTGCCCGTGAGCAGTATGGCAGTAATCCTCTTATTTATGGCGAGACATTCGCTTCACCATATGATATCAAGCAGGAATCGTATTATGCTAAAGTGGATAATAAATATAAAAAGGTTGAGGGACCTGTTCAGCCAGTATATGATCCTGCTTCAAAAATGGCATTTCCTCGGATGTGGAGTTCTGCTTCTGATGATCATGTGAAATTTTATAAGATGTATACAGAGGGGAGAGGGAAATCAATAGCCGGATCAGACGAAAAGATACCATTGATGAAAGATAATCTTGCCTTCTTTTTTGACTATCAGCTTAACTGGATGTATTTGCGTTATTTTATGTGGAATTTTGCAGGTCGTCAAAATGATCTTCATGGTTCTACTCCCGGAGATCTTTTCAGGGGGAATTGGGAGAGTGGAATTACTTTCCTCGACAGGGCAAGACTTGGAGATCAGAGCGAAGGCCCTGCATACATTGTAAAAAGCAAGGCCAAAAATCATTATTACATGATTCCTTTGTTTCTGGGAATATTAGGCTTTTTTTATCAGCTTGCGAAGGACAAAAGAAATACCTGGATTGTTACACTTTTGTTTATTCTTACGGGCGTAGCCATAGTTGTATATCTTAATCAAACGCCATATCAGCCTCGTGAGAGAGACTATGCTTATGCCGGATCTTTCTATGCTTTTGCTATCTGGATAGGGCTTAGCGTTACTGCTCTTTATGATGCTTTCAGGAAGAGAATCCCGGCATTAGTGACAGCTTCAGCGGTAACACTTGTAACTCTTTGTGTACCTGTTCTGATGGCTTGCGAAAATTGGGACGATCATGATAGAAGTAACAGGTACAGTGCACGAGATCTTGCGTATAACTATCTGAATTCTTGTGATAAACAGGCAATACTTGTTACACATGGTGATAACGATACGTTCCCTTTGTGGTATATTCAAGAGGTTGAGGGAGTCAGAACAGATGTAAGAATAATGAATACCTCACTTCTTGGAACAGATTGGTATATTGATCAGATGAAACGTAAGACATATGAATCGGAACCGGTCAAGCTCTCATTGCCGAGGAATGAGTATCTTTATGGTACAAATGATATGATTCATATTGTTGACAGATTGAACAGGCCGGTACCAATTAAAGCAGTGATAGATCTGATAGCCAACCCCGAAGCTAAATTACAGGCTGAAAATGGAAAGAGATATAGTTTTGTGGCTTCAAAGCAATTGCTTCTTCCTGTCAACGTAAAAAATGCCATTGCCTGTGGAATTGTCTCCGAGGCTGATTCTGCGCAAATACTGGATACTTTGTTGCTTAAGATACCTGAAAAGAAGAATTATCTTACAAAGTGTGAAATGATTATTCTTGATATGCTGGCAAATTACGATTGGAGCAGACCGATTTACCTGGTTTCAATGGGGGGAGATCTTGAACTTGGATTGAGGGATTATCTTGAATATAACGGTTTTGCCTATAAATTTGTGCCGATTAAGAGCTCAACATCTCTTGGTAGTCCGGGAAGAGTTGTTCCGGAAGTTATGTATGACAAGTGTATGAATGTATATCGTTGGGGCAATTTAAATGATCCCAAAGTAAATGTGGACTACCAGAATCTGCTCACATTCAATGCCTTGATGTGTGGAAGAAATATTTATTCTACAACTGCCAGATCATTGCTTGAGTGTGGAAAGACTAAGGAAGCTGTTGAGGTTCTGGATAAAATGCAGGAATATTTTATCCCTTCACAATTTCCTCTTAATTGCTCTCTTTTGCCATCTCTTAACGAAATATCTGTTATGGAGGCAATTGATATTTATCTGCAAGCTGGCGAAAGAGATAAGGGATTAGCTCTTGTTAATGCGTTTATGGATGAAACATATCAAGCTTTGAATCTTTTCACTAAGAGATTCAAAGGCATGTATCTATCAAAGTATGATATTGAACAAAATTTAACATATATTCTCCATTTGTCAGATATCCTTAAGACCAGAGGAGAAGAAAAGCTTTCTGCCGAGATGGAAAAAAATATTGAGGCTTACCTTAAAACAATAGAAGGTTAGGAATCATTCAAGTAAAAGATTGCAACCTCGCATTTCTGAATTTTTAATTCGGCCGGTGATCTTAAAAAGATTCTCGGCCGTTTTAATGCCAATGTCCTGAGTCTCAATAAAAGAGCAGGAGCCAGCATTGGCGAGATCTATAACATTGATTCCTCCGACTTCTTCGGGTTGTAAAAGCTTGAAAGGATTGTTGAAGTCTCGTATTAGTATTTTCATCCATGGTGGGGTATTGAACAATCCGTTGCCGTGAGAGTAGGCTTGAGAGAGAAGTTCTGCCATTCCATATTCAGAATGGACTTTTTCAACTCCAAATGAATTTTGCAATCTTTGATGGATTATCTCTCTTGGAAGTTCCCTGCCGCGTCCTTTCATGCCACCTGTTTCAATGATAATTAAAGAGGGGAAGTGGCAAGTGAACTCGTTTGCAAAATCAAGCAATGCAAAGCTTACCCCAAATAAAACAGACTTTTCATCTTTATCTCTGAGTCTGCCAAGTGTTTCAAATAATTCGGAGTGATTGTATAGGTAGAACCCATTTGCACTTTTACCGGATAGCTCCATTAATCTGTCAACCATATAAATCAAAGAAGACCCTTCTCTTTCAAGGTATGAGGGTAGAAGTGCAAGAAATGTGTATTGTGAGGGATCACCATACTCAAGTGTAAAAGATTTCAAAAGACTTTCTTCATAAATAGACAAGTCAGCAACATAGTGTTTTGAGGGGACCATACCAGAAGTGGCACTGCTGGTAAAAATTTTTTGTGGATCTTCGGCAACTGAATAGACTTTGGTACTTTTAAAAAACTCAATAGGAAGAAATGGAATTTTTTCAATATCGTCTATTGATTGCCTGTCAATGCCTAAAAGATCGATATATTGACTGTAAATTGGACAGTGAACAGACTGGTAGTCAAAAATTTCCAATGCCAGGTCATCGAACTCTTCTTCGGACTTAATCAGAAATATTCTCTCCTTTATCGATTGCAAGTAACTGTTCGACATAATCTCTTTTGTTGGATAGTCTTGGAACTTTATTCTGGCCACCAAGCTTTCCTTTACTTTTCATCCACTTGTAAAAAGTTCCATTATTTACAGGCGATAGGGTTAGTCTTACCATAGTGGCGTTATTTTTTCTTTTAGCCTCATAATCAGAATTGAAAAGGCAAAGATTTTTGTCAAGTAGATCGGCGAAATAATCCAGGTTGTCTGGGGGTTTAGCAAATTCTATTATCCACTGGTGAGAGCCTTTGCCTCCACTTATCATGAAAATTGGTGCAACTGTGTAGTTTGTAACCTCTACTCCTGTTTCAGAACAAGTTTTTGCAAGAGCTTTTTCAGCATTATTTATCATCAGCTCTTCACCAAATGCATTAATAAAAAGTTGAGTTCGGCCGGTAATTAAGAATTTGTGTGGTTTCAGACTTGAAAACATGACAGTATCTCCAAGCAAGTAACGCCATAGTCCTCCATTTGTAGTTAGAACTACTGCGTAGTTTGTATTCTTTTTTACACTGTCGATGGTGTCAAAATCTTTAAACAGCCCATTTAATGCCTGCTCAAATCTCTCCATTGGGATAAACTCGTAAAATATTCCGTTATCAACCAATAATAGCATTGATTCGTCTTTTGGATCATCCTGAAATCCAAAGTATCCTTCAGATGCATTGTAATTTTCACGATAATTCATCTTGTCAGAAGGGATCAGCCTCTTATAGATATCCCTGTATGGGTCGAAGCTTATTCCTCCATGCATAAAGAGTTCAAGATTAGGCCACACTTCAAGTAAATTATTCTTGCCTGACACTTCAAGAACCTTATTCATAAGTACAAGGTTCCAAGAAGGAACACCTGAGAAATTTGTCACATCTTCTGTTGTAATAATAGGACTCATCAACTCAATCTTTTTTTCAAAGTCTGCCATCAAGGCTATGGATCTCTGAGGTATGCGTTTTAACTCTGCCCAAGGCGGGGAGTTTTTTATAAGAATAGCTGACAAATCGCCGTATAAGGTGTTGCCATCTCCAATTTCGTCTATGCTTGTGCTCCCTCCCAGTGTAAGAGATTTTCCATCAAAAAGTTGTGAATCAGGATTTGAGTCAACATAGCTTGCAAGAAGAGTCTTCATGCCATTATAATGACAATTATTGAGCGACTCATCGGTAACGGGTATAAATTTACTTTTCGAAGAACTGGTACCGCTCG
>JAHDRO010000100.1 GCA_018433265.1 Bacteroidales bacterium | reverse complement strand
GTAAGAATCTTTATCCTCTTTTTAACCATATCTGAAAATTTCGTCAAACTTACAAAAAAACGCACCCACCTGTCGGAGTTTGTCATAATATGCAGATAATAAGCCTTTTAAAAAATAGGATAAAAAATAACTAATTTTTTAAAATACAGATAAACAGCATATTATGACAAACTCCGACAGGTGGGTGCGTTTTTTTTGTAAGTTTGACGAAATTTTCAGATATGGTTAAAAAGAGGATAAAGATTCTTACCATTGTGGGTGCTCGTCCGCAAATTATAAAAGCTGCAGCCATTTCGCGAGCGATCAGAAATCATTTTCAGGAGAGCATAACTGAGGTTATTCTTCATACCGGGCAGCATTATGACCAGAATATGTCAGAGATTTTTTTCTCAGAACTTGGAGTTCCGACACCGCACTATAATCTCAATGTTGGCTCAGGTTCTCACGGAAGCCAAACCGCTAAAATGATAGAAGGCATTGAAAATGTGTTGCTTGCAGAATTACCTGATGTTGTTTTGCTCTTTGGTGATACAAATTCAACTTTGGCAGGAGCGATTGCAGCATCTAAGTTACACATTCCGGTTGCTCATGTTGAGGCTGGTTTGCGTTCTTTCAATAAATCAATGCCTGAGGAGATTAACAGAATTGTGTGTGATCATGTATCTACTTTTCTATTTGTCCCAACTGAGGCGGGAATTAAAAATCTGAAGCGTGAAGGTATTGGCGAAAGGCTTTTCGAATGGCAGAGTGAAAAGTCGCATAAAGGCTCAGATGCTGAAGGTGAAGCAAGAAAAGAAAATAATCAAAATTTTAATGTTAGAAATGTTAGAAATAATTTTTCGATTGACAATCCTGGAATTTTTCTCACAGGAGATGTAATGTACGACAATTCTCTTTTTTTTGCTGATTTGGCAGATGAGAAGGCGCCACTTGAGGGGATTGTTGAGAGAATTTTAAATAATTCTTCAAATGTTAATATCGCTAATTTTTCCGATCAAGGGCGCTTTACAAAGCAGGTTGGGGAGACAAAGAAAAAGCAGGTGGGGGTGACAAAGAAGCGGTGGCAGTTAACAAAAAATCATTTCGTTTTAGCTACTGTTCACAGGGATATCAATACAGATAATCCGATGAGGTTAAATGTTATATTTAAGGCACTTGCAGATATTGCTGAAAATATTCCTGTAATTGTTCCACTTCATCCTCGAACTGCAAAGATGTTAAAAAATTCTTTGGAAACAACTCTTTATGAGAGAGTTGTCGAGCTTAGGCTAGAGATTGATACTTTTATGAACGGCGGTGACGGGTTTGACGACGCTGACGGATTTGACGACGGTGACAGGTTTGTTGATAAAGACAAGCTTGTTGAAGCGGATAAGCTTAACAATGTAGACAAGTTTGATGATATTGACAGGTTTGTTGATGATAATGCAATTGGGACGGATAAAAGTGATCATGGAGATGTTCCTTCTTGCAATGAGCTTATTTATAAGTATGTGAATAAGTTTGACTCTGGAGCATTTGAGAATGGGACTGAAACTCAGGCATTTGAAACTCAGGCATTTGACTTTGAAACTCTTCGTTCCGGAGTACTGCTTCTGCCTCCGGCATCTTTTTTTGAGATGATTACTCTTGAAAAGGCTGCTAAACTTATAATTACTGACTCAGGTGGTGTGCAGAAAGAAGCTTTCTTTTTTAAAAAACCTTCTATGATTCTTCGGCCTGAAACTGAATGGGTTGAGATAGTGGAATGTGGTGCTGCCAAACTTGTGGATGCTGATTATGTCAAAATTTTAGCCGGTTTTGAGGAGTTTCAGAATAAGGAAATTGATTTTCCTCAAATTTTTGGGGATGGCCATGCTGCTGAGCACACCTGTCGGAGTTTGTTGTAAAACGCTGAAAATGAATGATGTAAAATTTGACTTTTAGAAAGATGTAATTTTTATACATCTGTAAATCAGCGTTTTACAACAAACTCCGACAGGTGCGACAGGTGTAAGTTTTTTTTCTTAAATTGCAATCAAATTCAGATAATTATTTAGCGCTATGTCTTGGTATGTTTTATATACCTCTCCCAGGGCGGAGAAACGTGTGGCCGCACGTTTGAGAAATAATAGCGTTGAGGTTTTTCTTCCGACTCACAAGAAGAGAAAAAAATGGAGTGACAGAATGAAAACAGTTGAAGTTCCGCTTTTTAACTCTTATGTTTTTGTCAAGTGTTCTGAGCATAATTTGTATTCTTTATTAATGATATACGGCATTAAAAAGATTATTTATTATTTGCATCGTCCTGCTATTGTTAGAGAATGTGAGATTGAGGCTATTAAGGAATTTCTGAAGATTGCGGAGAATAAGGAAATTGTTTATGCCGGTGACCAAGTTGAGATTGTTTCTGGACCTTTTCAACATAAGTGTTGTAAGGTGTTGAAAGTTGAGAAGAATCAGGTGACACTCTTTTTACAGGAATTAGGTGCTAAAATTTATGTATCTTTGTCGGAGGTTGATAAGTTAAAACCGGCGGTAAATCAGTCAAAACTTGAAAGTGTAAAATTAAAGTCGGAGGTTGATAAGTTAAAACCGGCGGTAAATAAGTCAAAACTTGAAAGTGTATAATTAAAGCCAGAGGTTGATAAATTAAACCCGGAAGTTGATAAATTAAAACTTGAATTTGAAAGTGACAAGTTGCAGTCTGAGGTTAGAGTGTTGAAGACTGGCTCGTAGTTAATAAGTTTGTTATTAAGAAGTTTAGTGTGAAAAATACAGATATTTATGGATTATAATACTCAGAGGCCTAAGTTGATTATGCCGGAATATGGCAGGAATGTTCAAAAGATGATTGAGCGTGTTAAGAATATTAAGGACAAGGAGAAGAGAAATGAACAGATCAGGGCGGTTGTGGCTGTGATGGGCATTTTGAATCCTCAACTCAGGGATTTGAGTGATTTTAGGCACAAGCTTTGGGATCATGTCTATATAATTTCTGACTTTCAGATAGATATAGATT
>JAHDRO010000028.1 GCA_018433265.1 Bacteroidales bacterium | reverse complement strand
CCAAGAATGATAATCCAGCTGACAAACATTGGAAGAAATGCCAGAAGAGCCAGTTCTATCCTTCCGTATGAAACAAGTAAAGTTAAAAATACAAGTAGCGAAGAGAGAGTAAGAATAAAATAGAAATCATCTTTAACAGAAGTCGCCCATAATCCTGCAAAATAAGCTCTATCGACAATAACAGACTGTGTTTCTGAAGAGATTTTATTATAAACATTAGATTTCACCTCCTCATCAACAAATAGTTGAGTGATAAAAACTGATGAAGAATCTGATAACTCACACCATTCACTCAGCAATTTGGGAAAATCTGTTTTATGGCTTTGATAGTCAAATACTTCGTATTTTTTGTCAATTAAGTCGTAAAAAGCTTGAAAAGCCTCATCGGAAAAACCTATTTTTTTTGATTCAGAGGATATTAAATGTTTTACAACTGAACTTTTTTCTTGCCAGTATTGATTCCATCTGTCAATTCTCTCTTTCTGTAGAGAATAAGGAATTACTAAAGAAGCTACTGACGACTTTTTTATTTCAATCCCCTCTCTCCTCATTAAATCGAGAATGGAATCACACTGTCGGTAATCATTTATTGCACTATCAGCATTTGAAGCTGATGAGAGCAAAAGTACTCTCGACTCGTTTGAACCAAATTTCGAAATATAACACTCTTGTGCTTTTTTTAAATTATCAGGCTCATAGTTAATGGCCATCATGTCGCTCTCGAACTGCACCCTGGGAGAGAAAAAGATTCCCAAAACAAATAAAATTGTTATTACTAAGAGTAACCATTTGGAATTCTCATATCCATAAAGAGAAATTTTGTCAACAAATTTCATAACAAAGTTTTCTTTCTCTCCATGAGCACCTCCTGCTTTCAACATATGAGGCAAGAAAATAAGAGAAAAAAGAGTTGTTCCAATAAGTGCGACTGAAGAGAAAAGCCCAAAATCCTGAAGCAAAGGAGAGTTTGTAAATAGGAGCGCCACCAGTGCTCCTATTGTAGTAAAACTTCCGACTGTCAAAGGATAGGATAGCTCCTTAAGCATCTGTTCAACACTACTTACATGCTTCATATGACTTATCACGTGGATTGAATAACTGAGAGCTATACCCATAACCGTAGCTCCTGCACCTACT
>JAHDRO010000269.1 GCA_018433265.1 Bacteroidales bacterium | reverse complement strand
TCTTTTTCTTCAGCTTTCGTACATTTTATTCCGAGTTTCTTCATTTCCTTATTATGTCCAATCTCACTGTCCGGAAATTTCCCGTTTTTCCTGAAGATAATGTTAAAGGAGAGAAGGAAGACACAGAGAGCCACAAGAACTATAGTAAAAAACAGCAGTTGCATATTAATTTAGTTTAGTAAGAAAAATATATTTATAATTTTATGCATTTTGAATCAGGAAGAAGAGGGTGTTGACCAATTTGGATAACAGGCGGAAGTTGTGCAATTTTGAATGATGCAGAATCTTTCATTTTAACAATTTTATTGACAATCGGACTGTCAGCTCCTGAGTTTATTATCTCTTGAGGTGACATCCCATTCTCATTCAAAAGATATAATATTGGATCCAAAACGGGATATGGCGGCAGCGAATCAGAATCCTTTTGACCTACACTCAGTTCTGCAGAAGGCTCTTTAGTTATGATAGAGTCAGGAATCCTTCTTTCCAACGAATTGAGATAATCTGCGAGTTCATATACATCTGACTTATAGATATCTCCAAGCACCATTATAGCTCCGCAAAGATCTCCATACAAAGTTCCATAACCCATTGATAATTCACTTTTATTTGAAGTATTCAACAGCAGAGCTCCTGTTTGGTTCGAAAATGCCATTAAAATTGTAGCTCTTATACGTGCTTGAAGGTTTTCTGTTGTCAGCCTGCAAGGTTCTTCGCCAAACAGATCTGTAAGTTCTCTTTGAAATTTATGAAAGATTCCATCAATAGGTACGGTATAATATTGGATCTTCAGATTTTCAGCAAGTTCCACAGCATCACTCACAGAGTGCAGCGTAGAGAAAGGAGAGGGTAAAAGAATAGCTGTAACTGATGATGGTCCAAGAGCATCAACGGCAACAGAGGCCACAACAGCAGAGTCAATTCCTCCTGAGAGGCCAACTACTGCCTTATCCTTCATTGCGCTTTTCATAAAAAATTTAAGTGTTTCCACTATTTTTTCATGAAGAAGATTTGGAGTCATGCCTGTTAACATATCAAAAAACAAAGCTAGTACTTATCGATTTATTATTATATACCTTTTCAATCACATCTGCAAAAATATCTGCAACCGACAGAATTTTAATCTTAGATGTGTCTAAATTAGGGTCAGTGGACAGAGGAATGGTATCTGAAAGAATTACTTCTGTCAGCTTTGACTTGGCAATTCTATCATATGATGGTCCTGACATCACAGCGTGAGTTGCAAGAGCACGGACGCTCAAAGCACCTTTTTCAATAAGCATGTCTGCAGCTTTTGTGATAGTACTTGCCGTATCTATCATATCATCAATCAAAACTATATTTCTGCCTTCTACTTCTCCAATAGCGGTCATTGAACCAACCACATTGGCCTTTTCTCTCGACTTGTGGCAAATAATCAATGGGCAGCCGAGAATACGTGAGTATGCATTTGCTCTTTTTGCTCCACCCATATCAGGTGCTGCAATTGACATATTTTCAATGTTAAGTTCACGCAAATATGGCAGAAAAATGGAGCTTGCATATATGTGATCGACAGGAAAATCAAAAAAACCTTGGATCTGATCGGCGTGCAAATCGGCTGTCATTACTCTGTCGCAACCGGCTGCAGCCAGCAGATTTGCAACCAATTTTGCTCCAATTGGGACTCTAGGCCTATCTTTTCTATCCTGTCTTGCCCAGCCAAAGTATGGTATAACCGCATTAACTTTGTATGCGGATGCTCTTCTTGCAGCATCTATCATTAGAAGTAACTCAAACATATTTTCCACAGGGGGAAATGTGGACTGGATAATAAATACAGTGGCTCCTCTAACACTCTCTTCAAAGGCGGGCTGAAATTCTCCATCACTGAATACCAGTACATTTGATTTGCCAAGTTCCAAATTTAAGGAAGCAGCGATCTTTTCTGCCAGATATCTGGAGCTTCGGCAAGAAAAGATCTGAATCTTATGAGTATGATCCATGTTTTTTTTTATTATTTATATAAAAGTTTCAATGTAACTTAATATCTCCTCTTTTCCTGTGCCTTTAACTGCAGAGCTGATAAAAACAGGTGGGAGTTCTTCCCAATATTCAAGTAGAATTTGATTATTATTGCTAATTTGTTTTTCAAGAGCAGTAGCACTCTGTTTGTCGCTTTTTGTGTATATGATGGAGAAGGGAGCCTCTGCTTCTCCCAGCTGCATGAGGAATCTGAGATCGTTTGGTAAAATATCATGTCGGCAGTCAATTAAGACAAAAAGAGTTACCAATTCTTCTGAACCATTAAT
>JAHDRO010000337.1 GCA_018433265.1 Bacteroidales bacterium | reverse complement strand
TAAGCATAAAAGAGAAGAGATGGCCCCGTATATGTTGACATACATCGACAATGTATGTCAAGACTACTACAATCGAAATAAAGACAATTTCGAGAAACTTGAAGAAAAAGATCCCTTTGCCATAGTGGTCGGGCTTATTATGGCCGATTATATATTTACTGCAGATCAGTCCAAACCAGAAGTGGAAGTATTCTCGCTGTACCACAAATACATAGAAGATTACCGGTCTTACTTGGAAGGCATCATTGTAAACAAAGATCGATATGACTTGACGGTGAACCAGGAGGACATCTTCAAGAAGTATTTGAAGTTCAAGGCAGATTATAAGGAGAGCCAAAAAGAAATCAATTTCGGTCAGATAATATCTTCAATATCTGATCATATGGACAAGTATATTCCCCTGATAAAAGCATTAAAAGAGGAAGGACTGGATGATCATTCTGTTAACTATCTTATAACAGAAATCCTTATCAACCAATATCTAATGGTTGCAACCGGTTTGTCTCAAGGACCATTCCAACAATTGGGCCCTATCCAAGGGATGACTGATGCCGATTCTATCAAAAAGTATATTGCAGCCGGAGAGCATATCTCCTCTGAGTTAGAGTTGACCGAAGGTCAAAAGAAGTCCATAAATAACGGAACTACGCTCCTGCAAAAAATGATGCCAGCATCTTCAGGTTGTCTTGGTATGATAATAGCCATAATTAGCCTTTCCGCATCCATCATTGGCTTACTTGGATGGGGATTATCTTCTTTGATTGCTTGATTTCCAGTTTCTAAATCCCATGATTTGGATTTTCTTCATTCCGATAGCCTTGCTTTTGATTGGTCTTGCCGATTTACCAACCGGCTATTATACCTTGGTACGTATCGCCGTGTGCTTAATTAGCGCATTATCCTGTTATTGGAGTTACAAGAGTGATAATAAGGTCGGAATAGCGACGGTGGTATTTGGACTGCTGGCTTTGTTGTTCAATCCCATTATCCCAGTCTATTTGCAAGACAAGGAGATTTGGACTGTCATAGATATTGTTGCTGCCATATTATTGTTTATCAGATATTTTACGCTTAAAGATAAGGTTGAGGAATAAGAACAACTATTTCATGAAAACAAGAAGAATCATATGCATCATCACAACTCTTTTGACTGTCTTGTCTTGCGGCAATGTACAGAAGAAAGGAGCGAATAACAATTTGTTTGAAATGATTCAAGTCCTATCGGATGTGACAGCAGATTCATTATCAACCTGGCAGGATGTGATGAACGCAACGACTCCGGTCCTTGACAGCATCATCTTGGATGCAACCGATGATGTTAATTTGAAGAAGAGAATGCTCGGTCAGGAATTGGGGTATCTTGTTATGGAGGCACTCACAGATAAATATCTGGATTTGGAAAAACATAGAGAGAGTGCTTCAAGTGAAGAATTGGATAGAATTGTTTCAACTCTTCAAGAGGCTCTATCTTGCTGGTTTTACTCAAAAGATGAGAGACTCCCACATATTTGGAGAGATCATTATTATGTCTCAAACAAAAATGCAGAAGAGCCTTCTAACGGATTCTTCCACATTATGGTGTCCCTTCCAACTCCTGAGCATCCCACCCCCGTTCTCTACATTTATTATCCGGAGAGCGCGGAAGGACGACCTGCGATCATTTTTAGAGAGC
>JAHDRO010000207.1 GCA_018433265.1 Bacteroidales bacterium | reverse complement strand
TGCACCTGTATACATATCTATAGACAAGGATGTCCTGGACACAAACTGTTCTGCAACCAATTGGAACCAGGGATCGCTCTCTTTGACAAAACTTAAGGATATACTCTCAAATCTTGCCAAGATCAATAATGTCATAGGAGTAGATATATGTGGAGAATGTTCTACTAACCTTGACCTTTACAATCTTCGTAAATGTACGGCTATAAACGATTTTGCAAATAAAGTGCTTATAGACACACTTTCCAGTCATATGAGATAATTTTTATTATCTTTACAGCCAACATTATAACAATAATAAAGATGGCTATTAATTTTAGGGAGATTTTCAGTGCATTTATTGTAATGTTCGCTGTTATTGACATTCTTGGCTCTGTTCCGATTATTGTCGGAATGAAAGAAAACAATAAAAAGTTCAGCCCTTTCAATGCATCATGGATTGCACTGGTAATCATGGTGGCTTTTCTATTTTTAGGACAGGCTCTCCTCGGACTTTTTGGAGTAGATATTTCATCTTTTGCCGTTGCAGGAGGGCTTGTTCTGCTTGTTCTTGCCGTGGAGATGATTTTTGGCATCCAAATATTTAAAGACGATGGTCCAACACAGTCAGCCACAATTGTGCCCATTGTATTTCCTCTCATCGCAGGTGCAGCCTCCTTTACTACTATACTTTCTCTTAGAGCAGAATATGAAGTAATAAATATTATTATCGCTCTGTTTTTAAACATACTCATTGTCTATTTTGTGCTCAGCAACATTGATTATATTTCTCAAAAAATAGGCAAAAGTGGTATTTATGTCATGCGTAAATTTTTTGGCATTATCCTAATGGCCATAGCAGTAAAACTTATCGTCTCTAACCTGAATTCTCTGATAAGCTGATCATTAAATAACTTGCTTTTTACAGACAATGAAATATGATTTTGACGAAATAATAGACAGAAAAGGCAGTGATGCTCTTAAAGTTGAAGCACTCAAAGCAAGATGGGGAAGAGAAGACTTAATCCCCATGTGGGTTGCAGATATGGATTTCAGGACGCCTCCATATATCATCGACGCTATTAGAAAACGTTGTGATTCAGGAATTCTTGGTTACACAAGTGTGCCTGAAAGCTGGTCTAAATCCATAATTAATTGGCTTAAAATAAGATACAACTGGGAAGTTTCGAGAGATATACTGACTTTTTCTCCCGGAATTGTTCAGGGATTGGCTTTTGCTATAAAATGTTTTACAAAACAAAAAGACAAGATAATGGTCATGTCTCCTGTATATCACCCATTCTTTCTTGTCAGTGAGCATAATAACAGAGAAGTTGTTTACTCTTCACTTAAAATTGAGAATGGCAATATTGAGATTGATTTCGAAAAATTCAGAACTGACATCAAAGGATGTAATGTGCTTATTCTATGCAATCCTCATAATCCCGGTGGCAGAGTATGGACAAAAGAAGAATTGGAAAAAATCGCAGATATATGTTACGATAAGCAAGTATTGGTTTTTTCTGACGAGATTCATGC
>JAHDRO010000033.1 GCA_018433265.1 Bacteroidales bacterium | reverse complement strand
CTGTAGTTTTCATTATAAAATCCTCCTTTTATTTTGAGGGTGGCAATTATTGAGCACCCTGGTAATCAAATTATCTTTCATACTCATTGGTATTTCATTGCTGTCGTTTTTAACTGGCTTAAGCTCGATACCTTAACCAGATAATAATAGAAATCTAATCATTCTATTTTTCCTCCTTTCCGCGTATTGTAATCAGATAAGGGTAGAGTGGGGGATAGGCTTTATATCCTTCCAGCCTTGATGTAATAGGGTAGAGAGACCATTCTAGTGAACACAATTGCCGGTGGTAATGATGATTTTTATTTTTGGGGCAGTATGTGGCAGGTTTTTAGGTAAGTTTCTCGCGTGACTAAAGAAATTTAAAACCTACTGAAATTGCTGCCACAAGCTGCCCCATTGTGTATTTAGCCAAGAAACTCTAATCCTCTTAGGAGTTTATAGCCCACAAAGACTGTGGTTTTCTCACCACCGCTTCTTGGTCTTTTCCTTACGATTTCTCCCACATTGGAAAGGGCTGCTTTAAAGTTTCTGGCATTTTCTGCGTAGTAGCCATTTTCCCTGCACCAGCTCTGGTAGGCAAAGTATATGTCAGAGGTTCGTTCTTCACAGCTGCCATCTTCAATCAGGCGTTCTTCTATGAAAAGGCCAACCTTATCGTTTTCCTTGTGATAGGCTAGGGTAGCATCCTGTACAGACTTTGGCATATCAAGACCAGCCTTACAAAGCTTCTGGTAGCCTTCCAGAACCCAGTTCAGAATACCGCTGAGGTTCTCCTGACGGAAGAACTCATGCTTTAGACCATGGTCTCTTTCATGAGGTTCAAAGTGTCTTTCAAAGGGGATGATCTTAACACGTCCACTGGTGAGAAGGGTAAGGTCTGTCACCGTTGGCAGGTGATTGGTATTGGTGAAGATCTTAAATTGTGGTTTGAAGTCAAAGCTGTTCTCATGTAGGAATCTGGCATTGATTGTATCGCTCCCAGTCAAGGTCTTAAGAAGGGCTGCGCTTAAGGTCAGCTTCTTATCAGGCTCACTGATATTTACAAATCTTGCACCAGCAAGTCTTGCTACATCTTCAGAGGGTGCTGAGCCGTTTCCATTTGATTTGATCCCTATGGTCTCAGGTCTTGAGGTCCTGCCGTAATCACCACAGATACGAAGGAAGGTCTCCATGGAGGTGCCCTTGCCATTACGGGTAGTGGCACCAAAGAGGATGAACATGGCTTCATACCTTGTATCACCAGTAAGAGAATAGCCTAAGCTCTTTTGAAAGAAGTCCGCCTTTTCCTTATCACCACTCATGACTTCATCAATGAACTTCTCCCATCTGGGACACTTGGCGGATGGATCATAATGGGCACCTGCTATTTTGGTAATGTAGTCCTCAGCCCTGTGTTCATAAAACTCACTTGTCTTAAGATTGAGAGTCCCATTTTGGCAGTTCAGTAGATAAATGTCTTTATCAAAAGCGCTGATAGAGAGGGGATGAACGTCCTGGGCATCCTTTAGAATGGTTTCTCTTAGCCTTCTGGATTGCCACTTGGATACAAACTCGATGTATTGCTTTCTAAGCTGCTCTTCTTCGATTGTTAGGGCATATATCATAAGCTTATTGGCCAGTTTCTTGCAAAGGTTCATAACCTTTAGATTTCCAGTATCTGCTCGCCAGGCTCTGCCATCATAGACAAACCATTTCTTTCTCTCAGTGACATATCTGGCTATACCACTGTAGTGGTCTGCAAAGAGATTGCTGTTACCAATGTCATTCCATCCGTAGCGTGGATTGCTGTGAGGAGATAGTTCATTAAGTGGCTTGCAGCCTGGAACGTCAAAGTCTGATTCTATGGTAGAGAGTTTTCCCAGGGGACTGTAGACTTCTGATACGCTCTCTGCGGCTTTTTCCAGGGTAATCTGACCATAGGTAGACCCGCTTTGTACCCGATCCCATTTTTCCCTGTAGAGACCACTTAGGCGAAAGAGTCTGTCCATTTGGCTTAAGTCCCTACCGCACCAAAAGGCCAGATGGGTACAAAGGCCAAGGTCTGCTTCACTATGGGATTTGCCTTCAGGAATTTCACCGGCCCAGAGCCTATTAAACTCATCGTTATTTTTAGCCCCTCTTGCCTTTTTAAGCACCTCCTCATCAGAGAGGTAGGAGAAGGGAGGCTTGGTGTTTTTCTTTTTCTTTTTCCTAGGCCTTAGCATAAAGCGGTCAAGAAGTATCTGTAGCTTATCCTTTGCATCAAGAATGTCTCCAGCCTGAAATACATTACCAGTTATGGTTACAAACTTGTTTGTAGCTCCACTGACGTAGACCTCCAGGCCAAGGGCCTTGTTATTGATGTAGTACTTGCCGGTATTGTATTTAAAACCTGGAACCTTAAAGAGAATACGCAGGCCAGTTCCAGAAGGACTGATCTCCATATAAGAGCCATGGAATAATTCCACAATGGCCTTAGCCATGGAGGTAAGGGAACCATCTTCATTGATACAGTGGTCCACATCGATGGCAGAGAAATCATCAAAGACACCAATGCCCATGCCATCGTACTGGTTTATTAATTTAAGAACTGAAGCAAGATCACTAAAGGTCTTTATATTATTTGGCTGAGCACGTCTTCCATTTATTTGATAGGGAACCTTTGTAGGTTTGTCCTGACCATTTCTTTCCTCGTACTTCCAAAGACAGTACTTTCCATTCTCTTTTAAGTCCTTTGGCAGCTTGTCATATTTCATAGGGGATTCACCTCCTTCCTGGGGCTGCGGTTCTTATTTTAACTGCTATAGGGTATGGGTTTATGTCTAGAGGAGTAATGAAATACATCTTTAGTCCTCATCATCAAATAAGTCTTCAGCGCATTCGCTTCAGAAATATCCTGAGTAGACCGAATCCATTTCCGCTGTGTCAATCAAAGTGGAGATGAAATAACCCAGATCTGTTACACATAGCTTGCCACAGTTTTTACATTCCATTTGAATCTGCATCCTGCTCACCTCCTCTAGGTCTTTCAGAGCCATCCAGCTGGCTAAGCAGTTCCAGTAGCTTGTCATAGTTGATAAATGCCTTTTTTCCTACATAGATAACAGGGAGCTTACCATCCTTTAAAAGAAGCCTTATGGCATGTTCAGGCAGGATGCCTTTCTTGGCTATTTCCCTTACAGTAAGCATTGTGGGTTTGTTCTCTTTCAATTTGTCCACTCCTTTCAATAAATTATGGTGCTGCTTTTCCCAGCCTTGTAGGAAAGTTTCTAGTCCAGGCAGGGAACTCACAGTACAAGAAAATATGAGAAGTTTAAGGGTCATTCTCATCAACAATCTCTCATAAAGTGAGATTTATAATTTAATAATACAACACTAGGTGAGAGGTGTCAATGCTAAAAGTCACACAAAGTTAGATTAAATTAAAATAATTTAAAATAAATCTCACATTATGTTTGACAATACTCACTGATGGTGATATTATTAACTCAAGAAAGACAACAATACTAAATGAGGTGAGATGATGTTTGCTGAAAGATTAAAAATATTAAGGGCGGAAAAGGGATTAACCCAGGTGGAACTGGCAGATATGCTGGGAGTATCCAAAGGTACTGTAGGTATGTGGGAAACAGGAAAAAGAATGCCTGGCTTCGAGACCCTGGATGAAATGACAAGAATATTTGAAAGGAGAATGGACTACATCCTTGGCTACTCCAATGACACCACTTCTCCAATCCTTACTGATGAAGACATTGAGCAGCTTGGCACATGGCTTGTGGAGGATGATTATACTGAAATTGTCTATTCCTTTCTAAGGCTTGATTATTATGGCCAGGAGGCAGTGGAGAGTCTTATAAGGGCAGAGACAAGAAGGTGTAAGGACCAAGGGACTCTGAAATCAAGGGATGACTTCCAGGCCATAGTTAAGGTAAACGTAGTGGTGGAAGAGGAATAGGAGAGGTTTGGAAGCTGTTTTAATCTGCAGCTTCTTCTCTCTTTTAGGTGCTATTAAAATCATATCAATATGGGCTCTAAACCCCTTATAAAGCTTGATAATATGCGGGTTTAGAGGTAACATGTGACACTAATAGGAGGAGAGTTTCTACCTATCTTAATGAAAAAATTTAGAAAGGAGTGGTTGGGATGCTACTGGGTGAAGCCTGTGAAAGGTTTAATGATTATTTAGAAAGCATAGACAGAAGTCCAATGACTATCGAGAGGTATATGAGAGACATGGTCTTTATTAGAAAGTATTTGGAGGCAAAAGCGAACGGTCCAGTGTTTGCAGATGAAATCACAGAAAAAGATCTGGAAGACTTTATGAGATACATTAAGGAAGAGAGACAGTTTGCTCCAAGCAGTAGAAGTAGATATTTTTACACATTAAGAAGCTTTTTCAAATTCGCATTAAAAAAGGATATCGTAGAGAAGGATATTGCAGCAAAAATGGACACCATAAAGATGCCACAGAAGGAAAGGGTCTACCTGACAGAAGAGGAGGTGATGCAGGTGGCAGATGCGATTGATATCTACCAGATTAAGCTCATTGTGTTATTTCTCTTTAACACAGGGTTAAGGATTTCAGAATGCAGAGATTTAGAACTTGAAGATGTAGATTTGGAGAAGAGGATCATTTATGTCATCGAAGGAAAGAACAAGAAGGATAGGGTGGTTCCAATAAACAACAACCTTTATGAGCTTTTAGTTGACTATATTGAAAACCACAGAGATGCACCAGAGTCCAACTACTTCTTTGCAACAAGACAATCTGGTAAAGGGAGCATTTCCTATCCTCACATAAGCCTTACCCTAAGGGAGGCTGCACAGAAGGCTGGAATAAAGAAGCAGGTGACCTGCCATATATTAAGGCACTCCTTTGCTTCAGCCCTTGTGAAAAAGAAAGTGGGCCTTGTGGAGATTCAAAAGCTCTTGGGCCATTCAAACCTGACGGTGACATCCATTTACACCCACACCAGCATGGATGCCCTATCAGATGCGGTAAATACACTGAACTAAGAAGGGAGGAAGGACATGGCGCTTATAGAATGCAAGGAACCTGTATTTGATAGAAAGGTAAACAAGGTTCTGGAACTATTGGAAGAAGGAAAAGACAAAGAGACCATAGCAGAGGAGCTGGGTTACACCAATCCCATATCCCTTGACAACTACATGAGAAGAAGAAATTTTGCATGGGAGTCCAGGCAGAAAAAATATGTTCCAGCTTCTGAAAAGTATTCAGCCCAAGGGAGAAACAACATCCTCAAACTAAAGGGAATATCCAAAGCGGCACTTGTTATTTCACTCTTTACAGAAGATGGAGCAGATCCTAGGGATATTGCAGAACAAACTGGATTTGTAAGCCACAATGACATGGCAGTCTATATGAAAAGAAAAGGCTATGAGTGGGATACAAAAAAGGCAAACTACGTGAAGGCAAATACAGAAGATGAAGACGGTGAAACAAATACAAGCCAGATTAATGTTGGGTCAGAAGCAATGGAAGAAATTCTTAAAGAAATACTTCATGGGATAAATGACTTAAAGGGTGGAAGGAAGAAGGGGAAAGGAAAGAAGGAAATCGGTGAAGAGGCATCAGAGATACCCAGATATATTGTAAACGGTAGCTATGGCACTAAGGCAGTGAGGATGAACTCAGTGCTTGACCACATGATCACAGCCTTTAGCAAGGAGAAGTATATTTCCCAAAGAGAGATAGTGGAAGTAGCCATTGTGGAATTCTTTTTGAAATATGGGAAAACAGGACTCATCCAGGAGTTTCTGGATTAAAACTTAAAATGAAATGAAAGGGGCTAAATCTTCTAAGTAAGTGGATTTAGCTCTTGTTGCTTTTTGGTGTTTTAGCTCAAGGGGAAGAATTACAAAAAAATGACCGAATAAAAATCGGAAAAGTGACCGAATGAAAAACAGAAAAATGACCGAATGGGAATTGCAAAAATGACCGATTAGCTTTATAATGTAGTAGAGGTGAAATATAATGAGGAATCAAGATTATTTACCAAGAATCATTGATAAGGCTGTAGAAAGTCATTTAAAGACATTTGGAGCGGTTTGCATTGAAGGAGCTAAATGGTGTGGGAAAACCTGGACTGCCAATATCCACAGCAATAGCAGCATTTATCTAGGAGATCCTGCTGGAAATTTCCAGAACAAGTCATTGGCAAAAATTGATCCCAAACTGGTATTGGAAGGTGATTCTCCAAGGCTAATAGATGAATGGCAGGAAGTTCCTGAACTATGGGATGCTGTAAGATTTGAGGTGGACCAAAGAGGTAGGAAGGGTCAATTCATTTTAACAGGCTCTGCTACTCCTGCCCAGAAGGGAATACTACACAGTGGAGCAGGTAGGATATCCACCTTAAGAATGAGGCCTATGTCTTTATATGAGTCCAAGGATTCATCTGGACAGATTTCCTTTGAAGATATTTGCAATGGGAACTACATGAACGTTGGAGTTGATGAGGCAAGTTTAGATAGGATCATAAACTTAATAATAAGGGGAGGATGGCCAGGTAGTTTAGATATTGAGTCCTCAGATTATACTGTTCTTGCCAGAGAATACTTAAATGCCACTATCAACCATGACATCTATAGGCTGGAAGGGATCAATAGGAACACTCGGAAGATGAATCTACTCCTTAGGTCCTTGGCCAGGAATGAAAGTACAACAGTTTCAATGAGTACCCTAAGACGAGATATAAGGGAACACGAAGAGGATGATTTGGATGGTGATACCATTTCAACATATCTGACTCTTTTCGAGAGAATGTTCCTTATTGAGAATCAGAAAGCCTTCTCTTCAAATATTAGATCATCAACTAGACTGAAAAAGCTGGATAAAAGACACTTCGTAGACCCTTCCTTAGCCTGTGCTTTATTAAATGCAACTCCAAAGATGCTGATTAATGATTTGAACACATTAGGCTTTCTATTTGAAGCCCTATGTGAAAGAGATTTAAGGATCTATGCAGAATCCTTTAATGCCGAGCTATATCACTATCAGGATTATGATGGAGATGAGATCGACTCTGTTGTGGAATTGGAGAATGGTGATTGGATTGCCATAGAGATAAAGCTTGGAAGCAATCAGATTGATGAAGCCGCAAATGCATTGATAAGAATCAAGAACAAAATATTAGATGATGGTGGAAAACCACCAAAGGTTATGTGCGTAGTCTGTGGAATTTGCAAGGCTGCATATTTAAGGGATGATGGGGTCTATGTGGTCCCGATTACAGCCTTAAAACCGTAATCGAATCTCACATTTAGAGAGAAACGATTAACTATTTCACTCAAAAATCAGTTCAATCATAGTGTTATCATACCTATTATAACATATGATATGGTTGTCATAGCAATCAAAACTATATGTCGAAAAGTGTAAAACCTAGATAAACCCCTAAAAACAGCCATTTTGATAATCACAATCACACAACAGATAGTGAGAATTCGATGGGTTCACACTTATTGAACTCGTTGTAGTTATTGCGATTTTGGGGATTTTGGCTGCGATTGCTATTCCTAGATTATCAAGTGCTAGAGATTCAGCTAATAAGAGTGCTGTATTAGCTAATCTTAGAACAATCGAAAGTGCAATATCAATTGCTCAAGCATCTGGTGATATATTGGATGACACAACCGATGCGGCTGTTGAAGGAGCTAGTGGAATATTAGTAACAAAAGGTCATCTTGCTTCTTGGCCAAAGGGACCTGGGGAGTACACATACACGATTACCGATATGAGAGCCGTGTCTGAAGGTGGAGAGTATTCAGGTACAGTAGAAGACGTTGAAGAAATGGAGTAGAAATTAGAAGAAAGACAAGGGGACAGCTATAACATCTACTAAAATTGTCTCATTAGTAAATTAAATTAGAACCAATAAAGAGGCTTGGAATCATTTGATTCTGAGCCTTTGGTGTTATTGTGGTGCTTAAATTATTTGGTGTTGTGGTATACTGAAAATGATTGTATTTAGCAATCAGGCAGGGAGGTGAATAAATGTCCATAGTTAAACTATTAAGAAAAAAAGGTGACAAACATTTTAATATAGAAAAATATCCACTAGAGGATTTATCTTCATCGCACACGATTCTATTCTTGATTGATTATATGGAAGTTATTTATGACTACTTCAAAGAGCATAGATTAGAGAGTCTTTGTAACGAGGATAAGTACTACGACTATTTATTCCTTCAATTTATTGAGAAATTTGAATCTGATATCGAATACATACCAAGTGAGTACCGCACTCAACTAAGAGAACTGGTGTACTTTGCAAAAAATGAGAAGTCACAAATAAATAATGGAGATATAATCAAGTGTATCAAGGAGAATTACAAGGCAATTTTCAAGGCTGCAGATGATCACTATGATTCTGGTCTCAGAGATGAAACTCTCAATTTTTTAATTTGTTTCAATTCTGGATTAAGGGATTGTGGAGTATTTGAGTATCTGACAAAACACTACACATATTATGTGCTGGATAATCTGGAAAGATTACTTATTATTTTTAAGCAGAATGGAAATCGTCTAATGCGCCTGTTGATGATAGAACATATACACAGAATATTGGACTTAAGGTTTGGTATGATATGCGAAGCGATAGTAGGAATCCATAATCGCGGGATTATTGATATCGCAGAGGAAAGTGCAAGGATTATCTATAATAAGATAATTGAAAGAAAGGAATCAGGTGAAGATTGTCCACTTCAAAAAGTCCATCCAGGCATAAAATGGAATCAAATTTTTGAAAATGGATAGAAATTTTTTCTATATAACTAAGGAAGTAAGTATAAAATATAAGTAGGCATAAAAAAGAAGGCACGACAAATAAGCCTTCTGGAGATGCAAGGAGATATAATTTGTGCTAACTTGTACTAGGCTATGCTATCATATTTGTGGTATAGGCCATTTAATACCGGAGTAGTTTTAATTTTGAAAGTATCAATATCTACGATTTCATATTGAGTAGTAGGAATAGGAGTGTTCCCATTTAAGCCTTGATGAGTACGGTGACAATTTGATAGAATTAAAGATTTTAATATCTTGATTCTTTTAGTCGGTTTAAATCAAAACCTTGAAATTTATAATGAATCT
>JAHDRO010000057.1 GCA_018433265.1 Bacteroidales bacterium | reverse complement strand
ATTTTTGGTGTTGCCCTGCTTTTTCTCTCCACCTGCATCTCCTGTAAGCAAAATGTCAAGGAAAATCCATATAAACTGGACATTGTTGACACAAAAGAGGCTTATCTCGAAAGTATAAAAGTTGACAGCACAAATGTGCTTGTAGATTTACAAAAGTACATACCCGGTATTGTGTTAGATATCAGATATGCTGACACCAATAATTTCACTAAAACAAAAATTTATACTCAGCCAAGGGCTTTCTTGAGAAAACCTGCTGCCGACTCACTCCTGAAAATACAACAAATCTTGGCTGAAAAAGGACTCGGTCTTAAAATTTATGATGCATACAGACCTTATGCCGCAACACTCTATTTTTACGAAGTATACCCAGACACCACATTTGTCGCAGCTCCATGGAAAGGGTCAATTCATAACAGAGGGTGCGCAGTGGATCTTTCAATTATAAACCTTGAAAACGGTTCTGAATTGAAAATGCCGACACCATTTGACAGCTTCACAGAACAAGCTTCGCATAATTATAACGACCTTGACTCTACTGCTCTGGCAAACAGAGCACTTCTAAAAGATGTAATGTTGAGTCACGGCTTCACACTTTACAATGCCGAATGGTGGCATTACAATCTAAAACAAAGGGACAATTACAAGCTGATGAATCTCTCTTTCGAGGAACTTGATGCAATTAAATAATTCTATCATTATAATTGAACAATGAACAGATCAAACAAAAAAATCATTCTGCTGCTTCTGTTTACTATTTTTCTATCAGTCAGCATAAATGCACAGGAGGTCATTAATCAATCTTCAGCTGAGACGTGGAATTCTAATAAGGTTACCTTTCCATCTTACATAACAACTCATCGTGAAAACCTTATTTTGCCAAAAATCAAAGGATATGAGGTTATTTCCTGCGACTTTCATGTACACACCGTTTTTTCTGACGGCCTTATGTGGCCTACTTTCAGAGTTCTTGAAGCCTGGAAACAGGGTCTTGACTGCTTTGCTATGACAGATCACGTTGAGTACAGACCACACAGAGAGAATCTTAAGGCAGATCTGAACACGTCTTACGATCTGGCAAAAGAAGATGCTGACCAAGTTGGACTTGTGTTGATAAAAGGTGCTGAAATAACCCGTAAACCCAAAAATTGGGGACATTTTAATGCTCTTTTTATCAAAGATGCCAATCTT
>JAHDRO010000290.1 GCA_018433265.1 Bacteroidales bacterium | reverse complement strand
TTTCATTTTTGACAGATTTTTTAAAGTGAACGAATATGTAAGCGGAACAGACATAGGTCTTCCACTTTGCAAAGCAATTGTCACAAAACTTGGTGGAACAATCTGGGCTGAATCACAGTTGGGAAAAGGGACAACTATAAGATACACAATTAATTTAGTTAATGTTGTAGATAAATCTGTAAAGCCAGACTCAAAAAATGAAACTGAAAAGGAAAAGCCACTAATTCTTATTGCTGAAGATATGGAAAGTAATTACCAACTGCTTGATGTGATCCTTTGCAAACAATATAAACTTCTTTGGGCAAAAAATGGAGAAGAGTGTTTAGAAATGTTCAAGGTTCATAATCCTCCACTTATACTCATGGATATAAAAATGCCTGTCATGGATGGTCTTGAGGCCACCAAAATTATTCGCCAATATTCAAAAGAGGTAGTAATCATAGCACAAACAGCAAACGCCTTTGAATCAGATCACAAAATTGCCATTGACGCAGGATGCAATGACGTTATTGTCAAACCTATTCATGCATCTTCTCTGCTTTCCACTTTAAAGAAATACTTATCATAAACAAAAATATTTTACAATCATGAAAGACCTTAAGTACCTGAAATTGCTCTCAAAGAGCTTCCCAACCATTGCGGATGCTGCGACCGAGATTATCAATCTTGAGGCGATTCTCAACCTACCAAAGGGAACGGAACATTTTTTAACTGACATTCACGGAGAGCACCAAGCTTTTCAACATGTAATTAAGAATGCCTCAGGCGTTATTAAGAAGAAAGTTGAGGATATCTTCGGACACACTCTCAGAGAATGGGAGAAAAAAGAATTATGCACACTGATCTACTATCCTGAAGAAAAACTTAAAATTATCAAATCCAGAGAAAAGGAAATAGAAGATTGGTATAAGATGATATTGGTCAGACTCTTGAAAGTCTGCGAAAATGTCTCCTCAAAATACACAAGATCAAAAGTCAGGAAAGCGCTTCCAAAAGAGTTTTCATACATAATACAGGAACTTCTTCATGAATCCCTCAACAACCCAAATAAACACGGCTATGTTGAAGCCATTATTTCAACAATTGTGTCTACAGGCAGAGCCGAGAGTTTTATAATAGAGATAAGTAAACTTATACAAAGGATGACCATTGATTCACTGCACATTCTGGGAGATGTATATGACAGAGGACCTGGAGCACATATAATCATGGACATTTTGTGTGACTATCACAATGTTGACATTCAATGGGGCAATCATGACCTTATCTGGATGGGAGCAGCAGCAGGAAGCGAAGCTTGCATGGCCAACGTAATTCGAATTTGTTTACGATATACCAATCTGACAACACTTGAGGACGGATATGGCATAAATCTACTTCCTCTGGCAACATTTGCCCTCGAAACATATGGAGAAGATCCTTGCTCCGTTTTCAAACCAAAAATGAGCGAAGATGAAGTGGTCAAGCAGAAAC
>JAHDRO010000393.1 GCA_018433265.1 Bacteroidales bacterium | reverse complement strand
GATTCGTGTAGTGCTCCCCTACTTTTCAGACCAATTATGCTACTAATTTATTTCTAACCTCAGCTGGCGTAGCATACCCAAGCGCCGAATGAGGCCGCTCAAAATTGTAATGATCAATCCAGTTTGCGATCTTATTGTACGCTTCATCTTTACTAGAATCATATGTTTGCTCTCTACCATCAGCATTGTAATAATTTATAATTTTATTGTTTTGATTATTTGTACCAAAAGTATCAGCAGCTTGGATATCCTGTAGATTTGAAAGGTGTGAGCCATTTTTAGTTACATTTGTATAGGCACCTTGCTGCCCGGTAGCAGCTTGCATCGCTTGATCGTAAATATATAGCCCAGTATCAGCACAATCGTAATTATTGGGAATGCTGGCAGGTGTCACTCTCGATACATATTGCATGTACTCCCATCTTTGCTCGGCTGAAAGGTTCCTTGCCGACACCCCCGGACTGTAGCTAATGAAGGTTAGGAATACATGTTATACCTTCTCCAAATCCTATTCTAATTAATGATTTGGTTATTATATAAAAGCCCCCCTGGAGGACGCCAAGGTAAAATTTATTTTGATGAAAAATCAGGTATAATAGTTTTGATACAAAGATTATTATACTTATTGCCTTGATATACATCAATGACATCAAGAAAAAGTTGTTCGTCAGGGCTCCCGATTTCAATAATATCTCTTATTTCTATTTTTTGAAATGATGCATTATCGCCAATAGTAACAACTTTACTTTTTCTTGTCTTTTTACTTGAAATGCGCATGGTTTTTAGTCTTGCGTTCTCGAAATAGAGCTTTGGATTGTTCAATGAAACAAATCCGTTTACTATTAACATAGGCAAATCAACTCCACCAATATCTATAATCAACCGATCTCCAATACCATGGCCATTGCCGCTAGTCCATGGCAAGCCTGTAACACGCATTAATCTTGCAGCATTATAGTCAGTTTCTCCTTCACGAAGATATGATGTAGATGATATTATCCAAGTATTATCAATTACCGTTGTTCTGGTTTGAGGAGCTTTTGAGAAAAAAGTGTAATATCCTTTGGTATCTGAAATAAAAAATCCTTTTCCCCATATTAAAAATAGCCAATCCCTTACAGCAAGTCGAAGCTTCATAAATGGACCAAAGTCAACTAGTTCATACTCTTTTTCAACCTTGATCGTCTGACCGGAGTATTGATCATTTTCAATGCAAATGAGTATCTTTCCGTATTCGATTTTGATTATTGCGTCACCACCGATTTCTCCGTCGTCATATACGCCATAATACGTACCATCAAATGACTGCGAATATATGCAGGCAGAAAGGCTGATTACAAGTAAATAACTAAAAAGAAAGCGTTTCATGCTCGCCCCCTAATAGTTTTTAATATAATAAATTATAATAGTATCAAGGTTTGCCACTCCTGAGCTTCGATCATTATACTCAAATCCAAGTCCTTGTAATTGAGAAACCATTCCATCAAAATCTTTTGTTTTACTTA
The DNA here is from genome assembly GCA_018433265.1 of Bacteroidales bacterium. Next base: position 471 of record JAHDRO010000393.1, on the reverse strand, counting down.
CGTTGCAACCAGCACTACATGGTGTATTCCATTCACTTGAGCCCACAATAGCAGTCTTTTTATTTGGATGCATCAAAATTTCAGATTCATCAATTCTAATGACATTAATATAGAATCCGCTTCCAGATTTCGATTCAAGGGTTCCAGTATGTTGTCCTTCAACAAGGTTCTCCACCTTAACTCCATAGGCATATGGCTCTTTTGCGCTAGCAGATGCCTGACTATCTATTTTATAAATCGTCTGTCCGCGTATCTTTATTAAATTAGCATCCTGATAAAACTTAGGTGGATTGTTACCTTGATAACTCTGTGGATCAACATTCCTAACAACCTCAATATACGTTTCACTTTTTATGTCTTTCCCGGGGATAGCAACTACTGGTTGTCCATTAATATCATCACAAATTACTGGGGCTAGTCCCGTCGGATCTGTATACCTGAGCGGATTATTGTTGCAATAGACAAACCAGT
>JAHDRO010000357.1 GCA_018433265.1 Bacteroidales bacterium | reverse complement strand
TCGCGGGTCTGAGTCCGAAGTGCTTCTCCTCCGATTGTAGCCACTGCTACTTTCTGGTGTACGTCTATACCACAGCCTCGTGATACAACTTGACGAAAGGATACTTCTTCCATTTCCTGATAATTTAGATTTGTAAGAACAAATCTAAATTATCCTAATATATTTTCATCCCCTTTGGCGTTTATTTTTTAGTCATGAATGTTTCATGTTTAAATAAATATAATTAACGTTTATTGTCCCAATAACTCGCACTCTTTTTGTACTGCAGCAGATCTGCAAGTGCCGAGGCCTTTGCATTTATTCTAAAGCTCCAGCTCTTCCAGGTGCCGGTTGGTATCCATGAGAAAGAAATCTGGAAACAGTGAAGATCATATGTTGCACTCATCTGGGTGGTAGTAAGTTTTCTTTCCATTAAATCAAAACCTGTATTTAATGAAACATTCAAGTCCTTTGTCATCCTCAATTGACCTGATATGCCAAGAGTTTGAGTAAAGGAATTTATTTTGGAGAGTTGTCCTCCTGAATAAGAATAAGATTTGTTGAAAGAATAATTATAATTAAAGCTTAAAGACCATTGAAGAGAGGGATCAAGATAATAGAGCCACCCTCCAGGAATATAATCTCCTGTAAGAGGATTTTTATATACTCTATTATAATAGACCGGGTTTGGATGACCTCCTACACTTGTGGCAGGACTTTGTACCTTATTGGCTTCAGACTGACCTCCTCTTCTTTCGCCTTTACCAGATAACGAATAGGAAAGAGATAAACTTGCATTCGTCATTCTTGCCAATTTAAAACCTCCCTCTTTAACAATATTCAATTCATTTATCCTTTGGCCCTTCTCATCAATCGCATAAGGATCAAACATTGCATTTGCATTAAATGCAAGTGAACCAAAAATAGTAGTACTCATAGTAGCAGAAATATTTGAAAGTCTCATGGAATCTGCCAAAAAATTGTATGAGCCGGAGAAGGATAAATTGTCAATCAATTGAATTTTTGCAATACCCCCATTTGTGGTATCCTTGTCACTTTTAACCTTAGCCTCAACTTTGTTTGCAACAGAGAAACTCAATCCGCCATTCTCACCTGAAGACGGATAGCCGTATAGAAGGCCATCATAGATATTATATCGCATTGTTTTCAAAACTCCGTTTTTGTCTGTATAATTGAGAGTCCTGTATCCATTGCCATAAGTCCCGAGATCAGGCCTGTAACTAAGTGATATCTGAGGCGTTATCATGTGCCTTATAGCCCTGATCTTTCCTCTGTCACCAAAATTATACATTCCATACAGTCGAGTGTTAATTGAAAGCGAACCTGAATAGTCCTGAGTTGCACCAAAATGTTTAAACAGTGCAGATGTGTCATTAACCACCTGATCGGTAGAAGGGTCATATGATCGATCCATTGATTGAAAATACCAGTTCATTCCATACGATACCCCTGGAGAACATTGAATATATTTAAAAAGTGTAAACGTTGGAAGACCAATAGTGAAATTATGTTTAACCCCTGCCTTGAACTTTTGCATAAAATCTGCTTCTCCAAACTCTTCTGACTTAAAATTAATTTTGTTGTCAAGGGTTGCATTATAAGCAAACTCAATCTTTTCGTAAAACCTTTCCTTGCCAGCTGCCTCTTTTCTCTTGAAAGGGTAGATTCGGTTTACGTTAAAAGTAAAATTAGGTAAAGTAAATGCATATGAGCTGTCCAAGGAATTCTGGCTGTGAAGGAGGTTGGCCGAAAAACTGAAAGGAGTCCCTGAAAAAGTTCTGGAATAAGAAACGCTGGAAGAAATCTGATTTTGCAGAGTCTGCTGTATTTCACGAGAATTGTACCGATTGTTTGAAGGAGAAGAAAAGTTGACAGAAGCTCTGAACGATGTGCCAGGATGAGCTTTAGAATCTTGCGAGTGGGTCCATTTTACAGCAAAATCCTTTGTGACATAGTAACCTTCTGTTCCCGGCTCACCAACCTTATTTCTTGAATAATTCAGACTAAAACCTCCATCAAATTTATATCTGACTTTATATCTTGATTCTACCTGAATATTGTATGAACCCAAAGAAAACAAGTCTGAAGTAACAGTAAAATCCAAATGATCCCCAAAAACAAAATAGTATCCGAGTCCGGTCAATCCAAAACCCCTCGCTGCCTCTTCTGTGACAGAAGGAATAAGCAGTCCGCTGGCCCTTTTAACCTGTTTAGGAACGAAACCAAAAGGAAGGGCAAAGGGTGTAGGTACATCCTCCACGACAAGATAAGCAGGTCCAAAGACAGTATTTCTCGGTTCATTAATAACTCTTGCCCTAGTAAGCTGAAGGTAAAAATGTGGATGATCCAGCTCACAGGTTGTATACTTACCTTTATTTATATTGATAGAGTTATCCGGCATTTTTTTTATCACATCACCATGTATGTATCCCTCGGACTCCTGTGTAATCATATTTTTTATTTTGGCCTTTTGGCTGTTGAAGTTGTAATAAACATTTTCCATGACATATTCACTCTTCCCTTCTTTCATCTTCGGCAATCCAATTACATTACCCGAAGTATCTATAGTACCTCTTGCAAAAACTGTCTGGGAATCTATGTTATACTCCATATAATCAGCAGTAAGCTCCAAATTGCCATATCTCACCTTAACGTCTCCATAATAGTATATCATTTTTCTGTCATTAGAAAAATCCTCAACAACTGAATCTTTCGCTTCAGAAAAGAGAGGCATTTTTATTGATCCTTTGGAAGCTAGTAAAGAATCATTCTTTTTATTAATTGTATCACCCCCCATAGTTAAAGAATCGACTTTCACAGAGTCACTTCTCTTTATCAAAGTGTCTCTTTCTACAATCGTATGACTCGTCCTTCCAGGTGAAGGTATTGAATAAAGATACCCCGCAAAGAGAGTGAAAAACGAGCCCCACAGGATTCTGTTGATATTATGTCGAAAGCCCAAATGGGTAAAAAGTTTAAATAAATTATACTACTTTTGTGATTTGCAAAGATAAATTATTTTAAGCAACAAGAATGCCACACAAGTTACTTTTATCACTTTTTTGTTTGCTGGTTCTGTCAACACCTCTTCTGGCCACTGATCCGGTCAAAATAAGAAAAGTTGTAATAGATGCAGGACATGGCGGTCAAGACCCAGGCGCCATAAGTCCAAACCGAAAAGTCATGGAAAAAGACATAACATTGTCGGTTGCATTGAAATTTGGCAAATTGATAGAAGAGAAAAATTCTGATATCCAAGTGGTTTACACACGAAAAAATGACGTTTTTGTTCCACTAAACAATAGGACCGAAATTGCCAATAAAAATCAGGCAGATCTTTTCATATCAATACATGTCAATTCTGCAAAGGCAAGATCGGCTTCCGGCTCTGAAACATTTGTTATGGGTGAAAGCAAAAGCAGTTCAAATCTTGAAGTTACAATGACGGAGAATAGCGTAATAGCTCTCGAAGGAGACAATCAGTCTGTATATGAGGGTTTCGACCCTAATAATCCCGAGTCATACATAATTTTCAGCTTACTGCAAAATGCACATCTTGAGAAGAGTCTTCAGATGGCAGAATATGTTCAGGAGCAATTTGCCGAAGGGCCTATAAAAGTTAACAGAGGCATAAAACAAGGTGGACTTCTGGTTTTATGGAAAACATCAATGCCGGCTATCCTTGTTGAGTTGGGATTTATTTCAAACCCAAATGATTATTTAATGCTTTGTGGAGAAGAGAATCACATGAAGTACGCAAAAGCTTTGTACAAAGCTTTTGAAAAGTATCGAAAAGCCTATGAAGCAGGAAACAATACCTCCTATCATTCTGCCTCTATATCTTCCGTTAAAGACTCCTCAAAAGCAACAACTGTAAATAAGTCAAGCAGTGACGAAGTAATAAAATCCGATGAACCTTTACGTCCATATAGAATTCAGATACTCGCAGTTACAAAGAAGTTGCCGGATAATGCTCCAGACTTCAAAGGCGAGAAAAATGTAAATTATATTAGAGTTGGAGGTTACTACAAATACAGCATTGGTATGTTCAAAACCAGAGAAGAAGCCATGAAGGAACTGCCAAATGTAAGAATTAAATTTCCCCAGGCATTCATAACTAAAGTTGAAAATGAAAATTAAATTAAACAAAGAGCAGAAAATAGGTTTATTTGCAATTATAATAGCCGTTTCACTATACTTCACAATAAACTTTCTTAAAGGTAAAGACATATTTGGAAGCACCAATACCTATTATACTGTTTTTGACAATGTCGAAGGGCTAAGTGCTACAAGCCCAATATACATTAAAGGTTACAAAGTAGGTACAATCCTTGAAATAGAATATCTCGAACAGCAAGAAAAGTTTCTGGTAACCATGAAGGTTGATGCAAAATATCACATACCTCAAAACTCAGCCGCCCAACTATACAGTTCAAGTATACTTGGCAGCAAGTCAATCAGGATAAATATCGTTAATGGCGGTAAAATAATAGGAGAAAGGGATACACTGCGTTCTGAGATAGAACCGGGCATAATTGACAACATAGCAGCTCAAATAATACCACTGAAGGATCAGGCAACAGAGTTAATTGCCAATTTAAACAAGACCTTTCTCAGTGTAAACGAAGTCCTAAATGATCAGACAAAAGAGCAACTTTCAGCATCAATCTCCAATCTTGACAGAACACTCAAAAGCATAAAAGCCATTGCATCCAATATTGAAGATAAAAATCCTGAAATATCTTCGATAATTACCAACCTGGATACCCTATCCTTCTCACTAAATAAAAGTGCAGTAGCACTCGACAACGGGCTTGCTGATATCACCGAGGTTACTGCCTCACTCAAAAAAGCAGACATTGAAGGGACTATTACTTCTCTCAAAAACGTCCTCATAGAATTAAACAATCCGAACGGGTCAGTTGGGAAGCTTATCAAAACAGATTCGTTACACACCTCTATCGATTCATTGATAAGAGATATAGATGTGCTTGTCAAAAACATTCAAAAAGACCCTAAAAAGTACATAAAAATTTCTGTTTTTTAATATTTTTTTCGCTTTATTTTATTGATTTATAATAAGTCATTTTTTTTAAAAAAATTTTGTCTGAATCACAGAGTATTGAAAAAAACTTGAATTTTCAAAGCTAATTTTTGTTTTTTTTAAAAGAAATTATTCCCATTTTTGTTTTACAATCTAAACAAAAATTTCTCGCATGTCTGAAGCTCCTCATATAAAAGTGTGGAATAATTGTCTGCAAATAGTTAAGGATAATATTCCACTTCAAAGTTTCAAGACATGGTTTGAACCTATAAAGGCTGTCAAGTTGATTGACAATGTACTTACAATCGCTGTTCCTACCCACTTTTTTGTGGAATTTCTTGAAGAGTATTACATTGATCTGATCAGCAAGGCACTTAAAAGGGAACTTGGCAAAGATGCAAAACTGGAATATAATGTAAGAGTAATTTCCAATGAAAATCCAGTACAGCTTCCGCATCAATCTTATGCCGAGATTACCAATAAAACTCTTCCTTTTCCCAACCAGGAAAAACAGATCGCCAATCCATTCGTAATTCCAGGGCTTCAGCAATTAAAAATCGATCCACAGCTCAATCCTCACTTCTGCTTTGATAACTTTATCGAAGGAGAGTGCAACAGACTTGCGAGATGTGCGGGGCTCACCATCTCTTCCAATCCAGGTGCAAGTGCTTTCAATCCCCTTTTCCTTTATGGCGGTTCCGGACTTGGTAAAACCCATCTTGCCCAGGCCATAGGTATTAAGATAAAAGAACTGTTTCCTGATAAAATTGTGCTGTATGTAAGCGCAAATCGTTTTCAGACACAGTTTATGGATGCTGTCAACATTAAGAACAAACTGACTGATTTTCTTCATTTCTACCAGATGATAGATGTTTTGATTATTGATGACGTCCAGGAATTTGCCGGAAAAAGTGGTACTCAAAATGCCTTTTTTCATATATTCAGTCACTTGCACAATCTTGGCAGACAACTTATTCTTACATCCGACAAACCTCCTGTAGATTTACAGGATTTGGAACAGAGACTGCTTTCAAGATTCAAGTGGGGTTTGCTTGCCGAGTTAAGACAACCCGACTATCAAACCAGGATGGCCATTATCAAGGCTAAATGTTATAACGACGGCATTACACTTGAAGACGAAGTAGTTTCATATCTCGCATCAAGAGTAACAACCAATATTCGCGAAATTGAAGGGACATTGAACTCCTTACTTGCCCAAGCCATATTCAACAACAAAACTATTGACATGGAACTTGCTGAAAACCTTACTGAAAAGATTGTCAGCAGAAACAGAAACGAAATAACCATAGAACAGATTCAAAAAACCGTATGCGAATATTTTAAGATAAACCATGAACTTTTTCTTTCATCTTCAAGAAAAAGAGAACTGGTTCAGGCAAGGCAGATTGCCATGTTTCTCAGTCGCAATCTCACTAACAACTCTCTGTCAACCATAGGTTCACTTACCGGCAGAAGAGATCATGCAACTGTACTACATGCATACAATACTGTTTGTGATCTTATAGATACAGACAAATCATTCAGGAAATACGTCACTGATATTGAAAAAAAACTAAAACCTTAATTTGAATGGATTCCAATAAAATTATATCATACTTTTCGGAAATATGTCAAATACCAAGAGAATCGGGACACGAAGAAAAAATTATAGAATTTCTTGCAAATTTTGCAAAGACTCACTCTCTTGAATATAAAATAGATGATGCCGGCAATGTTCTTATATCAAAAAATGCAACTCCCGGCAGGGAAAACTCACCAACCGTAGTGCTTCAGAGCCATTCTGACATGGTTTGTGAAAAAAACAGCAACAGCAATCAGGATTTCAGCAAAGATCCCATCAAATTTGTTGAAGAGGATGGATGGCTCATCGCCAAAGATACAACACTTGGAGCAGACTGCGGCATTGGTATGGCAGCTCAGATGGCTGTTCTCACCGACGACACACTGGAACACGGAAAAATAGAAGCTCTTTTTACTAGCGATGAAGAGACAGGAATGACAGGTGCAAAAGCTATAAAACCCGGTTTTATCACAGGAAAGTTTCTCATCAATCTTGACTCTGAAGACGAAGGCGAAATTTTCATTGGTTGTGCCGGAGGAATAGATACCACAGCCATATTCAATATAACTCATGAAAAACCTGCAAAGAGTTCAGAATTTATTAAGGCCGGCTTTTATGGGGCTACAGGAGGGCATAGTGGCGATGATATAAATAAAAACAGAGCGAATGCCAATCAAATTCTTATCAGGTTCTTGCTCCCATTGTTCGAAAAAAAAATTATCAGTATCTGCAAAATAGATGGTGGCAACAAGCGAAATGCCATAGCACGTGAGGCATTTGCAATAATTGCATTCAACCAGTCATATAGAGAAGCTATTCTGGAACATTTCAAAAAAATTGAAAAT
>JAHDRO010000103.1 GCA_018433265.1 Bacteroidales bacterium | reverse complement strand
GTGAAGTTCACAAATAAAGGTGAGATAAGATTTTCAGTGAGTATGCTCCAGGAAAATGAAGACGAAGTAACCGATGAATGATTATATTGCAAAACCGGTGGATGAAGATGATGGAGATGATATCGCTTTATCTGGAACAAACTCCAACACTGGTTGACACAATGAAAAAAAGTCTCCACGATAATGACTGGAAATCTCTGTACTCTTCTGTTCATAAATTGATACCTTCATTTTCAATAATGGGGATCAACCCCAATTATGAGGGTATGGCAAAAAGAGTTCAGAAATATGCCAGCACACAACAACGCTCAGATGAAATACTGGAACTGGTTATACAGATTGAAACCGTTTGTATGCAGGCCTGTGAGGAGTTAAAGGAAGAATATGATATCATTAAAAACAGAAAATGATGAGTGTAGATAAAAAAATAAAACTTTTTCTGGTAGATGAAACAGGAGAAATTTGCCTTAAAAGTTTATCGCACAACCCCGATGTAGTCATTTTGGACTATTATCTTGACAGCCATAATAAAAAAGCAATGAACGGCATTGAGATATTGGATAAAATCAAAGCTTTCAATGCCGGTATACCGGTTATTATGTTATCTGCCCAGGACAAAATCGAAGTGGCAGTAAACTGTATGCATCACAATACTTTCGACTACATTGTCAAGAGCGAAACCGCATTCGTACACCTGAGAAAAGCTATTGCCACAATTATCCGTATAAAGGAAACCGAAAAGGCTTTGAGCTGGTATATGGATGTTGCCACAAAATAATTATCCCATTTAATTTCTAATGTGTGAATGATGCAACTTTTTTCCAAAGTTGTGTAATGCTTATTAAATATTTGGGTAGCATCTTTGTGTGAACACAAATCAATAAATAGTATTATGGACACAGGAAAAGTTTTATTGGGCATTTTGGCCGGACTAGCCACCGGAGCAGTATTAGGAATTTTATTTGCCCCTGATAAGGGATCAGATACCAGAAAAAAAATATCCAGGAAAGGGGAAGACGTTGCCGATGGACTAAAAGACAAATTCAATGAGTTCATAGACAGCATAAACAAAAAATTCGAAGAGGTAAAAGAGATGGCTGAGGAGGAGAAAGAAAAGGTAAAATCAAAAGTAGAAGATTTTAAAAAAGAGGCGAAATCCTCTGTTAGTTAAACATCAGGTTTTGGAAGAGAAAGCAAATATCCTTGAATCCCTGTTAGAAAGGGCTGAAGATTATGGTAAAACGAGTTTAGAACTTTTTAAACTTAGAATGCTGAATAAAATATTGAATGTTGTATCCTCAATCATTTCACGATCGTCAGCGATACTGTTTTTTCTAATGTGTTTTTTAGCAGGGACGATAGGAGTTGCTTTTTTGTTAGGTGATGTTATGGGGAAATTGTGGTACGGATTTTTTATAATTGCCGGGTTTTATGGTTTAATTGGATTTGTGATTTACCTACTTATGAATAAATGGATTAAAAAAGTAGTTTCAAAATTTATTCTACAACATATAGCAAAATAAAAACAGTATGTACAATATAAAGTCTGCAAAGGAATTAAATGAGATTATAACAAGCCTTCAGGAGAAGCAGTATGTTCAAGGGCAGCTGCTTAAGGAACAATTCCACGAGGACATCGAAAGGTTGAAACCTCTGAATATCCTTAAAACCTCAATAAATGATATGATTAAGTCTCCAGACTTGTTAAACGATATGATCAGTATGACTGTAGGTCTCACTACCGGGTATTTTACCAATAAAATATTTGTCGGTAGGTCTGGGAGTAATTTGAAAAAACTGTTTGGTAACATTATGCAATTGGGAATAACTACGATAGTCGTTCGAAATCCCGAGGTAATCAAATCTATAGGTAATAGAATTTTCCAACTCATTTTCAGTAGGAGAAATCCAAAAATATGTGAATGATGTAAATATTTCCCTGAGTTATGTAACACTTTGTTCTTTAAATAGCATCACCTTGCAGATATATTTACAAATATCAAAAGATGATGAGTACAACAACGAAAAAAGCTGATGATAACTTTAAGGTCACCGGTAATTGGGAAAACCCGTCAACAAAACTTAAAGAAAAAATACACAATAAAAGCAGGGGACTATTAAGGCTTCATAACATAGCCTGGCTGGTTGTCATGCTTTTGAGCGTATTTATGTGGCAATACCAGAAAGATGACTTTACGGGAGAAGTATCTGGCATTTGCCCGGAAGTTATTTCTAACGATCCGGCCAGTGATGAGTCGGGAGTACTGCTCGAGACACAAATAAACGCAACATTTAACGTCGCGATGAGTGTTTCCACTATCAATTCAACAACATTTACCTTAAAACTTTGAGACGGTATTTTTAATAAAAAAATTAATTTAAAATGAAAACAAAAAACATAAAACACTGGGTAAATAAGAGCCTATTATTAATTGCTGCGGCATTAATACTTTTCCCAATAAGTTCCTGCGCACAGAAACTCAAATTCTCAACATCATCTGTTGTTCCGGCGGCTCAGGGAACTGTGAATGTGAAGAAAGACAACAATAATAACTTCCTGATAAAAATACACATAGACAATCTTGCAGATCCTCAAAGGTTAACCCCCAGCAGAAGTGTATATGTGGTGTGGTTGGTTACAGATGAAAATTATCCCCAGAATATCGGGGAGATTGTAACCTCAAAGAAATTTTTGTCCGGTAAATTACAGGCCGATTTTCAGTCTGTATCGTCAACAAAACCCACCAGAATATTTATCACGGCCGAGAAAGAATCCGGGATGCAGAATCCATACAACGAAGTTATACTAACAACACAGAATTTTTAACTTAAGACAAATTACTACAAAACACTTCTCTGGTGGCCGGATGCAAGTCTCGTTTTAAGAGGGACTTGCAACCAGCCACATAGGGTGAAACACAATTTATTAACACATTATTAAATAATTAAAAAATCATAATGAAAAAATTTTATTTCTAACAGCGATAACTGCTATAGCTCTATTATCCTGTACAAAACAAACAGAATTAAATCCTGAGGAACAAAAAACAGCACTTTCTGTAAAAGCCGGAATTCAGGTAGAACCATCTACAAAGGCAATTATTACGGGAACCGTTTTCGCTGATGGAGCAGCTATTGGTGTTCAGGTTCGTAAAGAGGGGCAAGGTTTTTATCAGGCCGGAACTATGACAAATGTACAATATGTATATACCGGATCCACCTGGACTACAACAACTCCATTTTATCTTACAAATACTTTAGGAGAAGTTTATGCCTATTACCCGTATGTTTCAGTAGGAACCAACCTGACAGCTTTTAACACAATTCCTGTTACCATTGACGCTTCTTCAACAACCGGAAGCGAAACGGACT
>JAHDRO010000016.1 GCA_018433265.1 Bacteroidales bacterium | reverse complement strand
GTTGATGCCTACGGGCGGTGGCAAGTCTCTGTGTTATCAGCTTCCGGCTTTACTTATGGATGGTACGGCTGTTATTATATCTCCGCTTATTGCTCTTATGAAAAACCAAGTAGATGCTATTAGGGGTTTTGTGGAAGAGAGGGAAGGTATAGCTCATTTCTTAAATTCTTCTCTCACCAAGTCGCAACTTCAGGAGGTCAAGGATGACCTTCTTGCGGGAAATACCAAATTGCTTTATGTTGCTCCAGAGTCTCTTACAAAAGAGGAGAACATTCAACTTCTCAAGCAGATTAAAATTTCATTTTATGCTGTTGATGAGGCTCACTGTATTTCTGAGTGGGGCCACGATTTTCGTCCAGAATATAGAAGGATTCATCAAATTGCCACAGATATAGGGATTGCTCCAATAATTGCTCTTACTGCGACTGCAACTCCTAAAGTCCAGCATGATATTCAGAAGAATCTGGATATGCTCGAGGCTAAGGTTTTTAAATCCTCTTTTAACAGACCAAACCTCTATTACGAGATTAGGCCCAAGGTTAATGTTGACAAGGAGATTATTAAGTTTATAAAATCCAATCCGGGTAAGTCGGGTATTATTTACTGTCTTAGCAGAAAAAAGGTCGAAGACGTAGCAGAACTTTTGGTGGTCAACGGGATAAGAGCTTTGCCATATCATGCAGGTCTTGACGCTGCTACGAGATCTTCCAATCAGGACAAATTTCTTATGGAGGAGGCAGATGTGATTGTTGCAACGATAGCTTTTGGGATGGGTATTGACAAACCTGATGTGAGGTTTGTGATTCACTATGACATACCTAAAAGTCTTGAAGGATATTATCAGGAGACAGGACGTGCAGGAAGAGATGGTGGTGAAGGGCAGTGTGTGGCATTTTATTCTTATAAGGACATTCAGAAGTTGGAGAAATTCATGCAAGGGAAACCAATATCAGAACAGGAGATTGGTAAGCAACTGTTGATGGAAACAGTCTCTTACGCTGAATCAAATCTTTGTCGCCGTAAAGTTCTGCTCAACTATTTTGGTGAAGATTATAATCATGATAATTGTGGATCATGTGATAATTGTCTTTATCCCAAGAAACAATTTGACGGCAAAGAGGATATTTTGCTTGTGCTCGATCTGATTTCAAGTATGAAGGAGCAGTTTAAGGCTGAACACATTGCCAACATTCTTGCTGGAGTAAGTAATTCAATAATTAAATCCTACAATCACCACCATCACGAACTATTTGGCGTTGGCAGCTCCAAAGGTGTAAGGTATTGGATGGCAGTCATCAGACAAGCTCTTATTCATCATTTAATTGACAAGGATATTGAAAGGTATGGACTTTTGTTCTGTACTGATAATGGAATTAAATTTTTAGAGAATCCAACTACTATAATGCTTACAGAAGACAGGGAGTTTATGGAAGCTGATGAAGAGGAGGAGATGGCAACTGCAGAAATGCGAAAAGGCGGAGGAGGGGGAGATGCTACTTTGCTGGCAATGTTGAAGGACTTGAGACTGTCAATGGCAAAAAGACTTAATCTCCCACCTTTTGTCATTTTTAATGATCCTTCACTTGAAGACATGTCTATTCAGTACCCAGTTACTCTTGATGAGCTTAAGAACTGTCAAGGAGTAGGTGAGGGTAAGGCAAAAAAGTACGGGAAGGAATTCATTGATCTTATTTCAAAGTATGTTGTAGAAAACGAAATAGACAGGCCGTTGGATTTAGTTGTGAAAAGTGTGGCCAATAAATCTTTGAACAAGGTTTTCATAATTACAAGCATTGATAGAAAACTGCCATTTGAAGACATAGCTGAGGCCAAAGATTTAGAAATGAATGAACTGTTGGAAGAAATAGAATCAATAGTCAATTCAGGCACAAAACTCAATATTGATTATTATATACGTCAGACTGTGGATGATGACAAAGTTGATGATATATACGAGTATTTCAAAACAGAAGCATCCACAGACTCTCTTAAAGAGGCTGTGGATGAGCTTGGGAAAAATTATACTGAGGAAGAAATACGTCTTGTGAAAATAAAGTTTATCTCAGAAGTAGGCAACTAACCACAGTAATAGTATTTTTTAACCAGTTCCGAAAGAAATTTAGGGCTCTTTTCTGCTTCAGATCTTAGATTTTCGTCATTGAATGATTTGAGGCGTTCTATAACCCCGTTAAGCAGAACATCGTTGAAAACTCCGTCTTTTCGATAGATGTCTCTCATTTTATCAAGTTCACTGGCCGATTGGACACATGATGAAGGAAGTTGTTGAAGAAAATTCAATTTTTTTGCGTGTTCTTTGCTGTGGATGTTTACGTCAACATATGTCTTTTGTACAACTTCAAGAGCATCTTCCATTTCGAACCCTGTTCGAGCTGCTACTGTAAGACCTGCCAACATCTGGTAAATGTCTGCTGATCCGTCTGGTGACCGCATTTCAACAGTTTGTTTGTCTGAAATAGTCTCCTGATTTTTATCCTCTTTAGGATTAGCAATATTCATCATATCGTTTTTTCCGGTCCATCCCAGAGGAACTCTTACCAGCACAGATCTGTTTCTGTCTCCCCAACATATCCTTGTGGGAGCCTCCTGATGAGGCACAAGTCTGAAATATGACATAGGATTGGTATTTCCGAATGCTGTAAGAGATGAGGCGCATTTCATAAATCCTGCGATACTTTTTTTTGCTTCTTCTGAAAGACCTCCTTCTTTTATCATCAGCGATTGACCATCTTTTACTATTCTTGTATGAAAATGAAGACCACTTCCAGCCTTGCCTGTAGTTATTTTTGGTGCAAAAGTCACATCTATCCCATATTTAAAGGCAAGATTGCGAATAATCCATTTGGCCATTACGAGTTGATCGGCTGCTTTTTCAGCCGGTGATACAAGAAATTCGATTTCGTTTTGTTCATAAATTTTCCCATCCATCGTGAAATTTCCAACTTCTGAATGAGCATATTTTATCTCCCCGCCTGATTGTGCTATTGCATTTACTGCTTCACATCTAAATTGCTCAAATTTTGTGAATGGGGAAGATTCATGATATCCTTTTTGATTTTCAATTGGAAATTTTCCACTGTCATCTCCAACAATATAAAATTCTAGCTCTCCCATGGCTTCAAAATCAAAACCTGTTTTCTTGCTGAAGGATCTTGCAGCTTTGCGGAGAGTGTTCTCAGGAGAACTTTCCAAAGGAAAACCGTCTTTGTTGAAGTAGGAACAAAGAAGTCCAAGCGTTGGAATTGTCGAAAAAGGATCTAAATATGCAGTTGAAAATCTAGGTATTACATAAAGATCGCTCGATTCAGCATCGATATAGGGAAAGAGATTGGAACCGTCAACTCTTTCTCCATAAGAAAGAGTAGTATCAAGGTATTTATAATTTGTTACTGGCAGGTTTAATGTTTTTAATCTCCCATCAGCGGCGATATATCTGAAATTTATCAGTCGTATTCCGTTGTTTGTTACAAATTTAATGATATCATTTTTAGTAAAATCTGATGAATTTTTATTTAAATATGCAACAATAGGATTAATGTTGTAGTTAAGAAACTGATCCATAAATGTGATAAAATTTTATTATTTTTTTTATTTTGAAACGAAATTAATGCAAAAAAGTAACGATTTGGATAATTTATTGCTTTTTGTCACCTTTTTTATTTTTAATAGCTTTGCAGCCTAATGAGAAAGATAAATAAAATATATATTACAGTTACCTTTTTTTTGCTTGCCCTTATTGTTACTGTCGTTTTTTTTTATTTTAAAAACAATTATAATGGTAATAATAATTTTGTCACCGGGTTTAAGTTAAGTACAGTCTCTGTCATTCCTACCGATGCTATTGCTGTTTTGCATTTTAACAGAATTAGCAATTCCATCGATTTTCTGTCAGATACATCTCATATGTTTCCTCCTTTATATCCTTCTTCGTCGCCTGTAGGAAATTTAATTAATCTTTCAGTCTACAGAGGAGTATCACAACTGACTGTTTCATTTCACTATTCTGCCAAAAATGAGATGTCTCCATTAGTTATACTGTATTTTGATTCGGATTCTTCTTTCACTTCAAATTCCAGTTATATTCTCAGGAAGATGTCTGCCATTAAGGAGAGTTCATATAATGGTGTAGATATACTTGCAGGAGGGGGGATGAAATTTTTTAAACGAGGAAGGATGGTAGTTGCCAGTAATTCTCTGATTATTCTTCAGTCTTCAATTAGACATGTTAAAAGTGGTGCCTCCATTATGGATAATTCTAATTTCAAAGAAATAGTTGCATCTACTCCAAATGGAGATCACATGTGCTTTTTTAATATTCAGCAATTTGGGAAAATTTTTTCGAGCTTCACTGAATATCCTTACTGGAAATATGCTGATTTTTTTTCAAAAATCTCTTCTTGGTGTTCTTTTAAATATGAAATTAATGGTAGTGGTGTATACTTATCGGGAGATATGTATAATACAAGAGGAAGACGAGATTTTGCAACCATATTCCAATATGCCGAAGCAGGCAGTTCCCAGTTGAGTGATGTTTTGCCATATAACACATTGGTTGCCTTATCAATATCGGTTAAGGACTTTGATAAACTTCTTAATTCGTTTTATGAATATAAGCGTTCATACAAGGTTATTGATCCGTCGTTATTTGAAAACGATAAGCAGTGGTTTATGTCACAAAATCCAGAAGAACTTGTGCTTGCTCTTTTACCATATAAGAGCAGTTACAGATGGGTCACTCTTATTAGGAGTAAAGAAGCAGTGAAGAAGAGATCTGTTACTTTATTTGAACATAAGGGGGCACTTGAGAGATTGTTTGGCAAGGCATTTTCTTACAATAATGAAAGTTTTGTTTTAACGTTTGGTCATTGGCAGTTTATTGGAGACGAGGATATGTTGCATGCATTTGCTTCCGGTAATTTTGAAAGATATTCCTTAAAAGATTTTGTCGCTCAGGGGGAGGCTTATGGTGCCATGGCAAAATTGGATGCACCATTGACAGTCATTGCAAATGTGTCTATGATGCCTGATTCGGTTGGAAACATTTTTCGTGAACCTCTCAATGCCAAAATTTCCGCAAAATTGCATGAAAAAAATTATCAGATTGTAATTTTTAAACTTTTTCCTTATGAAAATAAAACAGGGTTTTCCTTGAATCTTACTTCTCAAAGAGTAGCCAAGCTAAGAGAACCGGATACAGACCTTGTGAATATACCAGATACAGTCAGAATACCTTCGGGACCTTTTATATTGTCAAAAGATGAAAATGACAAATTAATTCTTGAACAGTTACCAGATTATAAATTGAGATTAAAACATGCGGATGGTAAAGGGATTTGGACAATTCCGTTTGAAGGACCTCTGAGAGGATTTGTTGAAGAGGTAGATTATTTTTCACATAAGAGTTATCAAATGCTGTTTGCAAGTGGAAACAAACTATATTTGCTGGATAAAAGAGGTCGATTTTTCGGGAGGTTTCCAAAGAGTGTTGATTCAGTCATTGTCCTTGGTCCGAAAGTTTACGAAAAACCTGATGGAGAAGGATTTAACATCATGCTCATGCATCCGGGCAACACTTTAAGGATGTATGACAAAGAATGTCATCCTGTTGAAGGCTGGAAAGATATTGTTTTAGATGAAACTATTGAAAATTTTCCCGAAATGCTGATTGTGGATGGTAAGACATTCTGGGTTTTGAGAACCAGGACTAAAACTATGATTTACCGGGAAAATGGAGAAGCTGTTGGAGATCTTAAAGGCGATAAGACTCTCCTTCCTAATTCCGGGATACGTGTGCTGCATGGCACAAAAGTGGCAGTTACCTCTCGCAAGGGAAAGGAGGTTGTATTAGACCTTGAAAGCGGAAAATTAAGTAAATTGAAAAAGAGCGACTTATAATTATAAATGGGAACATTATTAACTATTCTTCTTTTTATAATACTTTTCTTTTGGATTGTGGGGAGAGTGTTGCCACTCATGCTGGGTTGGTGGGTTAAAAGGAAGTTGAACAGATTTGGCAATCAACAAGAAAGTTCGGGATTTTCAAACGAGAAGCAGCGTAAAAATAAAATAATAGACAAAAACGTCGGTGAGTATGTGGATTTTGTAGAGACAAAAGAAGATGATTGAGTATGAAAACTTTTTTTAGATTGCTGTCCTTCGCAAAGCCATATGGGAGATATTGGCCGACATATTTGCTTATCTCTATTTTTTCCATGATTTTTGGGATTTTTAATTTTGCCCTCGTTGCACCAATTGTAAGAATAATATTCAGTCCTAATGCAATAGTTCAGCAGTTGACCATGCCTGAATTCTCCATAAGTGTCGACTACTTTACTAATCTTTTTCAGTATTATCTAACTAAGATAATTGGAAGATCTTCTTTATTGAACGGCTTGCTGTTTGTTTCTATTTTCATGCTGTTTATGTCTTTTTGTTCCAACCTGTCAAACTATATTGCTCAAAGGATACTTGTAAGTGTGAAGACCAAACTGATGTATAACATTCGTAAAGCCCTGTTTCTTAAGATTTCAAGACTTCACATAGGCTATTTTCATGAGAAGAGAAAGGGGGATATCTTATCAAGCGTCTCGAATGATGTCACTGAAGTTCAGAATACTATTGCAAACACTTTCCATATACTTTTCAGGGATCCGTTGATGATTTTAGGTTTTCTGGGGGCACTTTTTTACATGTCGCCACAGTTAACTGCTTTTACTCTTCTAGCATTGCCGATTACAACATTTGCGATTGCCAGAGTTGTGAGGTCTCTTAGAAGAAGTACTGTGATTACTCAGTCACTGATGGGAAGAATTATAAGCCATTTTGAGGAAGCCATTTCAGGTGCAAGAATTATTAAAGCTTTTAATGCGCAGAGATATATAAACAAACGCTTTGACATCACAAATACAAGTCACAGGAAGACAAGTAAAAGGGCCTTTAACAGGCAGACACTTGCTTCTCCGCTTTCTGAATTTTTGGGAGTATCTGTCGCTACTTCTGTTCTCTTATATGGCGGTTATCTTCAATTGGATGGAAGACTTGGTATGGATGCTGCAGCTTTTTTAGTTTATATTGGTTTTTATTGGAAAGTTCTGGAACCTACAAAATCAATTTCTAATGCTTTCGCTAGTCTTCAAAGAGGTGTAGTCTCAGGAGAGAGAATTTTTGCAATTCTTGATGTTGATCCTGTAATAGTAAAGGCTAAAAATCCTATTCCTATAAAAGAGTTTAAGGATAGTATCGTTTTTAACAATGTTGGTTTCAAATATAGTACTGAACCTGTTCTTAAAAATATTAATCTTGAAATAAGAAAAGGGAAAATGGTAGCTCTTGTAGGACCTTCCGGTGCAGGTAAATCAACAATGGCGGATTTGATTCCTCGTTTTTATGATGTCACTTCTGGCTCAATAACTCTTGATGGCATAGATATAAGGGATTATGAACCGAAGGATCTTATAGGCCTAATGGGGATTGTGACTCAGGAGGCCATTCTGTTTAATGACACTGTTTTTAATAACATATCCTTTGGAATGGAAAATGTAAATGAGGAGGATGTAATTAAAGCTGCAAAAATTGCAAATGCACACGAATTTATTACACAAATGGAGAATGGATATTATACGAACATTGGAGACAGAGGACTTAAACTTTCTGGAGGGCAAAGGCAAAGGCT
>JAHDRO010000240.1 GCA_018433265.1 Bacteroidales bacterium | reverse complement strand
TGCCGAAAAAATAACCACGCATTTATTATTCGATAAGTGCTCTCTTTTGTTTTGTCAGGATTATTAATATTAGTTTAAAACACTGAAAAATACCCTGTTTATGGGTAATAAATTATAAAATATTTACGTATGAAAAATGTTATTTCATCTGTTAGAGCGCCAAAGGCTGTTGGACCATACAGCCAGGCAACAGAATCAAATGGATTTATTTTTATTTCTGGTCAGCTTCCGATTGATGTCTCTAAAGGAGAGATCGTGGATGGAGGCATAAGAGAACAGACTGCCCAGTCACTTAGAAATATTGGATATATTTTGGAAGAGGCTGGATGTAATTTTGACAATGTGCTCAAGGCTACGGTGTATCTTTCTGATATCAATAATTTTACGTCAATGAATGAAGTTTATGCCACTTTTTTTAAGGAACCATATCCTGCAAGAGTTGCATATGCTGTAGTTGCATTGCCTAAAGGTGCACTTGTTGAAATAGATGTGATTGCTGCAAAATGATGCTAATTATGGAAATTCATTTTAAACTTTCAATAATTTTACTAATTTTGCAGCAACCAAATATTCTTTTCCGGTTAATAATTACCCCCTTATACATCTAATGTACGATATTAAAGAGTTAAGCAAGATGAGTCAGGAAGACTTACTTGCAATTGCGCAGAAGCTGAATATCAGCAATGCCAAAAACTTTTCCACCGAAGAACTAATTTACGAAATACTGGATGAACAGGCTAAACAGGGCAGTCTCACAAATCAACCTATTAAAAAGCCATTAGTTCAACGGCAGAAGAAGCAGAGAATCAACAAACCTAAGGAGGTACAAAAAGTCGTAGTATCTTCTAAAGAGGAAGCATCTCCGGCTGAGGTGCCAAAACTGGAGCCTCACAAGAATGAGGATTCTAAAGCAGAAGTCTCTTCTGATAAAACCGTCCCTTCTTCAAGTTCAAAGATGGAAATTTCTAATGCTGTGGCTGCAAATAGGGAGACTACTTCTTCATCTAAAAAGAGAGGTAGAAAACCAACAGTTGTTAAGGTTCCTGAACAGACAAAAGCAAAACAGGAAGCTGAGCAGAAAAATCAGGTTAAACCAGCAAGTGAAGCAGCTATAAGTGAAAAGTCTCAAAAGGAGACTCAACCTGCTCCTCAACCCGTCCAACACCATCAACAGGGACAGAATGTGCAGCAGTATCAAAACAAACAGCAAAATCAGCATCCTCCGCAAAATGGTCAGGTTCAACACAATCAGCAACCACAGCAGAATGGTCAGCCACATCAGAATAACCATCTACAGCAACAGGCTCAGCAGCAGCATAAGCAACATCACAACCTTTCGAAAGATAATAAGATGTCTCAGCCAAGTGATGATGAGTTGTCGATTGAAAGCGTTGAAAATAGCATAAAGGAACAGTATAAAAAGGTTGAATTTGAAGGTACAGTTGAGGCCACAGGAGTCCTTGAAATAATGCCTGACGGGTATGGGTTTTTGAGGTCTTCAGACTATAATTACCTCAACTCGCCAGATGATATTTACATATCCCAATCACAAATTAAACTTTATGGCTTAAAGACTGGAGACACACTTGTTGGGGATATCAGGCCTCCAAGGGAAGGCGATAAATATTTCCCTCTTGTTAAGGTAAATCAGATAAACGGTCGTTCTCCCGAATTCATAAGAGATCGTATCCCTTTTGATTATCTTACTCCTCTTTTCCCAAATGAAAAATTTGATATTACTTCCAATGGTCACAATAATCTTTCCACAAGAATTGTAGATCTCTTTGCGCCTATAGGTAAGGGTCAGAGAGGTTTGATAGTTGCTCAGCCAAAGACTGGGAAGACTATTCTTCTCCAGGATATAGCCAATGCAATTGCTGCCAATCATCCGGAGGTATACATGATTGTTCTTCTTATAGATGAACGTCCGGAAGAGGTTACAGACATGGCGCGAAGTGTTAAGGCTGAAGTAATTGCATCTACTTTTGACGAACCGGCAGAGAGACATGTTAAAATTGCGAATATCGTTCTTGAGAAAGCTAAAAGACTTGTTGAGTGTGGTCACGACGTGGTGATTTTACTGGACTCCATCACACGTCTGGCGAGAGCCTTCAACACTGTGCAGCCGGCTTCAGGTAAAGTGTTGAGTGGAGGTGTTGATGCTAATGCTCTTCATAAACCTAAACGTTTTTTCGGTGCAGCCAGGAATATCGAAAATGGCGGTTCACTTACAATTCTTGCTACGGCTCTGATTGATACAGGTTCCAAGATGGACGAGGTGATATTTGAAGAGTTTAAGGGTACAGGTAATATGGAACTGCAACTCGACAGGAAACTTGCAAATAAAAGAATATTTCCTGCAGTCGATGTTACTCTTAGTAGTACTCGTAGAGATGATCTTCTTTTTGACAAGGACACTTTAAACAGGATTTGGATCTTGAGAAATTATCTTGCTGACATGAATTCAGTCGAGGCAATGGAATTCATGAAGACCAGGCTTATGCGTACAGAAAATAATCAGGAGTTTTTGATGTCAATGAATGGAGAGTAACTAAATTCCGAAAAGGTGCATAGTTATTCCAATAGTTATTCCTGCAACAAAATTGATGGCTTTTGCCTTAAAGAAGCTTCCTTTGCTTTCAGCAAGTAATGGAAGTGCGGTATGTCCGTCCTGCACCATTGAACTAACAAATAGGACACTGAAAGGAATGAGACCATTAGCAAAGAGTGTAATGAATATCATATGTGGTCCAGATTCAGGAATAAGTCCAATAGCTGCTGCCATCAGAATCATTATTATGACATTCTCTCTGACCCAATTTTCTATGTGAAGGTATTGAGTACCAAAATGAATGACAATTAATGCTCCGAAAGTCCAGAGGAAAATAGATTTGAAATGGTTTACTATTACATGATTCCAAAGATGCTCTTTGATAAAATGTTCTTTGGCTTTGAGTGTGAGATAAAGTGTAATAATACTTATTCCTGCAAACAGGAGATTTATCCATCTTTCACTGAAAATATTAATTGAGCCATGCAGATGTTCATCTGTAGAGTGAGTCTCTCCGGAAGCACCGGTTTCAATATGATCATGCTCCAAAATGCCCATCACGACTGCAATGACAAATATAGCTACACCAACTACAATAATCAGTCTTTCCTTACTTAATTTTTTAAGATTTTCTCTAATACTGTTGCCAAATATTGGAGAAGAAGAGACAAAGTATTCGTTTTCATGGATCTTGTAGTGTTCCGGTGCGAATGGGCGACGTCTATCCTTGAAAACTTTATCAGCGACAATGCCAATAAGGAGACCTGTGATAAAAAGTGTAAAAAACAAAATCAGGGCAGTTTTTGGAACGGCTGCCAGAAGAACAAATGCTTCGTCTCCTGATGAGGAGATCATCATAGCGAGTAGTGAACCGAAGCTAACTATATTGTGTGTATAGAGAGAGACGACGGCAAAACCTCCTACACATCCCGGAACCAATCCCAGGAGTGCTGACAGAAGAACCTGTTTTACAGGAGAATTTCTAAGTTTGTTGAATGTGGATCCGTGAGAGTGAACGTTGACGTATTCAATCAGAAGCATCATTACCATGACGAGTCCGGTAATAAGTATGCTGTTTTTGAGGGCTTCAATTATAATGTTTACAAGATTCATTTGTTATACAGTTTAAGAAGGTCTGAGGCTGCTGTGAAAGATCCCATTTTGCCTGATAAAACAAGTTCTTCGTACTCTTTAAGTTTAACTTGAATTTTAGGATCCTCGTAGAAACGGTTTTTCAGCTCGTCATTGATGGATTCATACATCCAGAATTTAGCCTGTTCTCTTCTTTTATGAATATAATAACCATTTTCTCGAGTAAGTTGGAAATATTCAAATATCTTGGATAGAATTTCATCCAGCCCTGTTTTGTTGACAGCTGAAGTGGTAAGGGCTGTGGGTATCCATCCGGATTCTGTAGGAGGGAAAAGGCGCAGTGCGTTGGAATACAATGCTTTTGCCATTTCTGCCTTTTGTATGTTTGAACCATCTGCTTTAGTGATTGCTATCAAATCTGACATTTCCATAATACCTCTTTTAATGCCTTGAAGCTCATCGCCTGCACCTGCTAACATTAAAAGAAGAAAAAAGTCACTCATTGAATGTACTGTGGTTTCAGACTGTCCGACTCCGACTGTTTCAATAAAAATAACGTCATAACCAGCTGCTTCACACAGAACAATTGTTTCGCGGGTTTTCCTTGCAACGCCTCCAAGAGAACCCCCGCTTGGACTTGGTCTAATAAATGCATTGGGATCGGAGGAGAGTGTCTCCATTCTTGTTTTGTCTCCAAGAATACTTCCTTTGCTTCTTTCACTGCTCGGATCTATTGCAAGTACGGCAAGCTTGTGACCACGTGAGGTAATTAATCCTCCAAAGGCTTCGATGAATGTACTTTTGCCAACTCCGGGAACTCCAGTAATACCTATACGCATTGACTGAACTGCAAAAGGTTGACAGGCTTCTACAACTTGCTGGGCTACAACTCTGTGTTCGGGTTTGGAACTCTCGATAAGTGTAATAGCCCGACTTAACAAAGTTGTATTTCCGGCTAAAACCCCCTCTACATAATCTTTAACTGTAAGGTTTCTGTTTCTGTTTTTCTTGAAGAAATCATTGATATAAGGGTTTACAACTGGCGGCTGTTCAATACCCTCATTTACTATAAGGGCGCTGTCTCTTTCAATGTCATTCATGAGTTTTTATTTGTCACCTTTCCGGAAATTATCAGATTAATTATTGGTCTGGTTGGCGAATTAGTTACAAGGGTAACAACAAAATTTTTTTCTCCGGACATGTTTTTTGTATTTATTTCAATTTCAATTTTTGAGCTGCCTGAGGCAGGAATCTTTTCTTTGTGTTTAGCGATAATACCATCTTCACTATATCGAATTTGTCTGATAATTAAATCGCTTTTCCCGGTATTTCTAAAATCAAAACTACATTTTACTGTAGACCCTTCTTTTACCTCTCCAAATGAAAAGGAACTTCTACTAAAAATTGGCAGTGGGGCTTTGTCAAGTTCTGCTTTTGACATATCGGCGAAATTTTCAAGAATAGTTGCTTTAATCTGAATTGGTTTATCTGCTTTTTTACCATTAATGACAGGAATTGCTGAGAAAATGGTTGTACCCCAATTGTTTGCTGCCTTTGTGTCAATAGAAAATATCAAGTCTGTCTTTCCATTTTCAGGCACTAGATCAGGAACAGCATTTATATAAAATCCTTTTGAAAAATCGGTAAAACTTATTTTTATCGGATTTCCTGCAAGGTTAACTACCTCAACAGCTCCTTTTGAAATAGTACCGTACTGAATTTGTCCCAGTTCTATAGGATTTCTTTTTAATCCAAGCTGTCCGATCTTGACTGGATACTGCTGGCGAAGAGTTTTTGGTTTCTGAGTGACAATACCTTTTACTCTTAACACAATAGGTCTGGATGATCCTGTTACATATACAGTTAATGATTTGTCAAATGGGTAAGGTCCCTGGTCGTTTAGAAAAGTAACATCAATTTTCCCTTTTTCACCGGGTTTAACAGGACTTTTGGTCCATTCGGGAGTGGTACATCCACAAGAGGAGATAACGGTCTGTATGACCACAGGCTGATTACTGATGTTTTTGAAAATAAAAGAACAACTTCTCGGACCTGAATTCATGTCAATATATCCAAAATCGTGGATTGTCTTGTTGAATTCGATACTCATCTGAGGAGAGTTTTGTGCCAATAAGAGTGTAATTGACATCAAAGTGATGAACGTCATGGCACACATCTTATATATAATATTTTTCATCACAATTAGGTTTATGTTTCAGTTCACAAAGATACAATTACTATTTGTTCTTTTCTACCCATTTTATACCTTTGCAGATAATAAACCAATTAAATTTTATAGTAATGGCTTACAAAATTTCAGAAGACTGCACAGCTTGTGGAACATGTATCGATGAATGCCCTGTTGAGGCTATTTCACCTGGTGATATCTACAAAATAGATCCAAATATCTGTTCAGACTGTGGTACTTGCGCTGACGTTTGCCCTGTAGGGGCTATCAGTCAGATGTAATTTATCTTGCTGTACAACAAAATGAGGGGGTGTCATTTATTGGCACTCCCTCTTCTATTAGTTATATGTTAGAGAGTAATTTTTTCATACCTTTGAAACTCATATTTTAAGGAACAATGCTAAACATTAAATTACTAAGAGAGAGACCTCAATTTGTGGCAGAGAGGCTTGCAGTCAAAAACTTTGACGCAACTGAAATAATAAAAATTATCAACGAGTTGGATCAGAAAAGAAGAGAAACTCAAACGGAATTGGATGCCATTCTTTCGGAACAGAATCTTCTTTCAAAAAAGACAGGGGCGTTAATGAAGGATGGTAAAATAGCTGAAGCAGAGGAATTTAAGGCTAAAGTTTCTGATTTGAAGGAAAAGTCAAAGTTGCTTGAAAACGAGATGCAGATAGTTTCTTCTAAAATGAACGAACAATTGTTACTGCTTCCAAATTTGCCTCATATATCTGTTCCTTCAGGTAAAAGTGCAGAGGATAATGTGATAGTAAGAGAAGGAGGATCTATTCCGGAATTTGATAAGAGTGCTTTGCCACACTGGGAGCTTGCTAGAAAATATGATATTATTGATTTTGATCTTGGGGTTAAGCTTACTGGAGCAGGTTTTCCTGTTTATAAAGGTAAAGGTGCAAAAATCCAGAGAGCGCTTATTTCTTATTTTCTTGATAAAAATACAAATGCAGGTTATACAGAATTTCAACCTCCGCTTATGGTGAATGAGGCATCAGGATATGGAACGGGGCAATTGCCCGATAAAGGAGAGCAGATGTACTATGTGAATCTCGATAATTTCTATCTAATTCCTACTGCTGAGGTGCCTGTGACTAATATATTCCGTGATGTTATATTGGGTTATTCAGACCTTCCAGTGAAGTGTACTGCCTATACACCTTGTTTTAGAAGAGAAGCTGGTTCATATGGCAAGGATGTTCGCGGTCTGAACCGTCTTCATCAGTTTGACAAAGTTGAGATAGTACAGATAACTCATCCGGATAATTCGTACGATGCTCTTGAAGAGATGGTCAAGCATGTTGAAGGCATTGTTCGTTCTCTTTGTCTCCCTTACAGAATTTTGCGACTTTGCGGAGGGGACATGAGTTTTACATCTGCTCTTACATACGATTTTGAAGTCTATTCTGCTGCACAGAGAAGATGGCTTGAAGTAAGTTCAGTGTCAAACTTTGAAACATTCCAGTCTAACAGGCTGAAACTCCGTTTTAAAGATGAAAATGGCAAAACTCAACTTGCTCACACTTTGAATGGAAGTTCTCTTGCTCTTCCAAGAATACTTGCGGCTTTGCTGGAAAACAATCAGACAGAAAGGGGAATAGAAATACCTTCTGTTTTGAGAGAATATACAGGATTTTCCTATATCGATTAATTTAGATGGATGACGAGAAGATTATACTTGGCATTGATCCCGGTACAAGAATTCTTGGTTGGGGTGTAGTGAGAAGCTTTGGCAACAGTGTCGATTTTTTGGATATGGGTGTGGTAGATATGCATAGTGAAACAGACCATTATATTAAACTCGGCATAATTTTCAGGGAAGTTTCTGCTCTCATAAATCGTTTCAATCCTACAGACCTGTCTATTGAGGCTCCATTTTATGGCAAAAATGTTAAGTCTATGTTTTTGTTGGGAAGAGCACAAGGGGCAGCTATTACTGCTGCTCTTGCCTTGGGCATTCCTGTTTCTGAATATGCTCCTCGAAAAATTAAAATGTCAATAACAGGTAGAGGGGCTGCTTCAAAAGAACAGGTTGCCAATCTTCTATACAACATACTCAAAATAGAACAATCTGTAAATTATTTTGATGCTACTGATGCCCTGGCTGTTGCTTACTGTCATTTTCTTGAAACGAGTAATCCGTATTTTGGTAAAGGTTTTAATGAAAGTTGGAAGAGTTTCGTTAAGCGTAATTCCAGTCGAGTGAAATAATTTTTTGTTTTGATTTAACCTTTTTCATTTTTGTGTGTCAAAGCAGAAAGTTTCTTAAAATAGACTAAAGAATAAATAATTATGAGTATGAAGTATATTAATAAAATATACCTGGTGGTTGTTTGTATGATTTTTTTAAACTCAACAAAAACTTTTGCTGTTGATGTAGAGCCTAAAGATTTCAGGATAAAGATAATACTCATTGATAGCGTAACTCAGGATCCAATTGAATTTGCTACTGTTTCCATAACACCTGAGGGCAAGAAGGAGGCCTTGAAATATGCTCTTACTGATGCATCAGGCTGGGCTGAAATTGTTAAAGTTCCAGAGGGTACATATACACTGAAAGCAGAGTGTTTAGGTTATTTACCTTTTGAAACTAAAGTAAATACAACAGGTAAAAGTCTTTTAGATCTTGGCAGGGTTAAGATGAAACAGGAGATAAACGTTTTGTCAACTGTGACAGTTACAGCTCTTGGAAACCCTATTATTGTTAAGAAAGACACAATTGAATATAATGCCTCGTCTTTCAAAGTTACAGATCAAGATATGCTTGAGGCTCTCCTCAAGAAATTACCTGGTATTGAAGTCTCAAGCGATGGTACAATTACAGCAAATGGCAAGACAATAGACAAGATAACAATTGATGGTAAAACATTTTTTTTCAATGATCCACAGTTAGCTACAAAAAATCTTCCTGCTAAAATTATCGATAAGGTCAAGGTGCTGGAAAAGAAATCTGAACAGGCTCAGTTTACTGGTATTGACGACGGTCAGTCTGAGACAGTTATAGATCTATCAATCAGGCCGGGGATGATGAACGGATGGTTTGGAAATGTTACCGGTGGTTATGGTACTGACGATAAGTATCAGGTTGCAGGAATGTTGGGTAACTTCACTTCCAAAAGCCAGATAAGTATGATTGCGAATGCCAACAACACCAATAATAGAGGTTTTTTTGATGTGGCCGGTGATGCTATGAGAAGTATGAGAAATTCACTTGGAGGTGCCGGGGGGGTGCGAATAGGAGGAGCAGTTATGAATTTTGGAGGATCAGGAATCACAACTTCATGGATGGGTGGAGTTAATGCCAATACGGTAAGTAATAACAAAAAGTTGAATATTGGAGGAAGTTACCTCTACAGTGGAAGCGATACTGAAAACAAACAGGTTACATCGAAGCAGACATTTCTTGCAGACAGTAGTTTTATCTATAATAGTAATCAATATTCAAAGAGCAGTACTGATGCCAACAGCGCTTCTGTCAATCTTGAATATAAGTTCAATGATAAAACATCTATTTTGTTCAGACCCAATATGAATATCGGAAGTGGATCCTTTAATGAAGAAAATGTATATTTTACAAAGGGTGTGCTCGGAAGTTCAATAAATGACGGTAGCAGCAAATCTTATGGCAATAGTGATACTAGATCTTTAAACGGGGATCTTTTATTAAGGCAGAAGTTTAATAAGACAGGCAGGACGTTTTCTGTTAACTTTAATTATGGATACAGTAATAATGATATAGAAGCCTTCAATGAGTCAACTACCAATAGCTATGGCACTAATCCACTCACTACAGAAGTAAGACAGAAGTATAATACAGAACAGGACAATTATTCTCTCGGCGGGAGAGCTTCATATACAGAGCCACTTGGTAATCATTATTACATGGAGTTGGCTTATTCTTACAACTTCAGAAAAAATAATTCTGATAAAGTTGCAAAAAACTTTAATCAAAATACCGGTAATTATGATCTTTATGATTCAACCTATTCAAACAGTTTTGAGAATACATTTATCAATCAAATAGGAGAGCTTAATATCAGAAAAGTTGAGGAAAAGTACAGCTTTACTCTTGGAATGAATGTCCAACCAGCTTATACACATAGTATAACTACATCTGATCGTAAAACTACTGATCTTGAAAGAAGTGTTGTTAATTATTCTCCTTCAGCTTTGTTAGATATTGACTTTAGTGATTCCAAATCTTTGAGAATAAGATATCGTGGCAGCACAAGACAGCCTTCAATAAGCCAGATGCAGCCAGTGAAAGATAATTCCAATCCGCTTTTTGTGTCTGAAGGAAATCCAGATCTTCTTCCTGAATTTTCACACAACCTTTCTCTAAACTTCAGAAATACCAACAGGAGCAATTTCAGTACAGTCAATGCCAGATTGGATGGAACTTATACTCTCGACAAGATTGCGAACAAAACCTGGTATGAAGAGGGTGGAATCCAGCACACAAAACCTGTAAACGATCAAGCTGTCTACTCAATTTCTGGAAATATTATGTGGAATACACCGATAGAGAAAACAAAGAAGTTTTATTTTATGACAAATACCAGAGCAGGTATTAATAATGGGATAAACTATTCCAGCAGCACTGCTTCTGAAACAGGTGCAGTGAAGAATATAACAACTTCTCTCTCTGTTTCAGAAATGCTTAGATTGGCATATCGTGGCGAGAAGCTTGAGATTACTGCAGGAGGAAGGGTTTCTTATGCCAAGGCTTGGTACACTATAGGTGAAACAAAAGATGCCACATGGAATAATTCTCTGAATGCTACTATTAACTGGACTTTGCCTGCAGGCTTTGGTCTTGCAAGTGATATAGAGCACCAGTTTTATGTTGGATATGGAGAAGGATATAATGATCCGGCGACTGTTTGGAATGCCGAGGTTTCCAAGTTGCTTTTCAAAAACTCTGCTTCTTTGATATTTAGAGTATTTGATATATTGGACCAGTCCAAGAGTGTTAGAAGGACTACTACAGACAACTATATTCAGGATGTCAGCAGTCTGACTCTCAAACAATATTTTATGCTCTCATTTACGTGGCGTTTTGGAAAATTTGGGGACAGAAGCGGTCAGCAAGGAGGCTCCAGAGGTATGAATCATGGAAGATTCGGCCCTCCAGGTGGAGTATTTCACAGGTGATTATGCTAACGTTTGTAATGAGAATAACTTCTCCATTTTTC
>JAHDRO010000218.1 GCA_018433265.1 Bacteroidales bacterium | reverse complement strand
TGGATACGAAAAAAGGAACCCCCTAAGAGTTCCTTAATATTTTATATAGTTGATTAGGCTATTTTATTTTGTTTTGTCTTCCCCTGTCAGAATAAAATGGACATATGCTTCTTTATCCTTTTCAAGGTAATCTACTAGCTTACTATAGCCTTCTCTTAAAGCAATGCTAGTCACAATCGGGATATCAAACATATTTGTTTCACCTGAATCTCGAATGGCAAGTATTTGTTTTTTTATGGTTTGGTTCATTCATTATCCTCCTCAAAAGAATCCGCTACCGCCTTACGCAGAATCTCTACATCAAAACCTGCACTTTTATAGCCATCTAGAATGGTGCTGTAATAATAACAGCTTGGCTGGCCTAATGGCCTTCCTTCATTCATGATGTAGACCATAGCCTGCACAGTTTTACCATTCAATCTCACTTTAATGGTTTCTTTACGATATAAAAATGGCCATCCTTCATAGCGGTCAAGAGCCGCTTCATCTGCCGGTGTGATATCCCAGACTAACACTGGAACGCTTTCGCCTTTGAAAGGCTCTATGGTTGCCACTGCTCCCGCATGTGATCCTCTAAAAAGCAGCCGATAACCTTTTATTTTACTTGCCCCAACTACCTTGGCTGTGGGGCATCTGTTTGCCATTTGCTCCAGATTAAGATTAGAACCATAGGCAAGATATAGTTTGTTACTCATTGTTTTCCTCCTTCCTAGCTTAGGACCTTAGGGCAGCTCAGGCCGCCCGAAACCGCCAAGCTGCAGAACCTGAAAGTGCTGCTGTTAAATGCTCTCTGCAGTTTTTGAACTCTTCTCCTATAAACCCAATACGGTTTAGGTAGGTTCTCATGGCAAACTTTTCATTTTCTACTTGAGGCTTCTTCGCAGAGGCAAATTTTTGCGTTAAAGCTTGGTTGTTTAAAGCTAAGGCAAGAACAATGTAGCTTCTGATCTTGCCTGCGTGCAGCTCGCTATTAAAGCCTCTAAGCTCAACCGTATGATTCCCAGTAAAAAAGCTATGTAGATTAAGGAAATGGTATCTACTATTGTGGTAATGTGTACCCCTGCTTTCGCTGTAGCCTTCGTACCAAATGTCCTCAATCTGCCTCATGGTCGTTGGCTTTTTGTGGTTCATCTTCTCAACTAAAATGCTATCCATCTTCTTGCAGTAGCGCATTCGCTCTGGTGCAATCTGTAGTGCTTTATAAAAAAGATCGTTTTTACTTGCAATAATATTTACAAAGTTTCGGATGCTTCTTGGTGTATGGTTGGAGCCATCTAAATGAATGTGAATTCCACAAGAAGTGTTTGTAAAGGCTCCAGCCTTTCGAAGCTTTCTTACTAGCTCCTGCAAAGTTTCAATGTCCTCCTGGTAGGTTAGGATTGGGCTAACCAGCTCAACGCTATAATCTCTACCTGCAGCTACTTTTCTTCCACCTTCTTTTCTTTGGCAGTTGATGCTCCCATCGTACATAAACTTCCACACTCGACCATCTGGAGTTTTTACCTTCTTGGTATCATAGTAAGTCCCGCCTTCACTGTAAATGCCTTGCAAAAACTCTGCGGCGACTCTAGCTGCCCTTTCCCTTGTAATCCCAGTAAATTCAATCTCAATCCCGAATTTTGCACTTAACATCGTGTCTCGCTCCTTTTAAAGTGTGTTTGTCCTTTCGGCATGTATATATATATCACTCTAAAAGGCTTAAATAGCAAGACAATTATTCGATATAAGGAGCATAATTTACACAGTTTTTCTTTACTTTTTCAGGATAAAACGTGTGCTTTATTCTTCAATCCTTCTGCAGGAATCCTCGCCATATGCAACACCTAAGGAGCTTCCAGAGTCCCAATTTACATGGATGGTTCCAATATCATCTACACCAATGACGGTTCCTTTTGTCCCAGGTACGAGTTTGGTATAGGGATCATTCATCTTTACCAAAACCACTCTTGTTCCAGGGGTATAGATACTTCTAAGCTGCTCTAGGATATTAGGGTGAATGGTTTTCAATTTTCATCCACTTCCTCCTGCTTAGCAACTACACTTTTAAATGCAGAACTTCCGTTCAGTTTGGAAAGGAGTATCTTTCTTGCGGCCTTGTATTCATCACCGATAAATCCGAGCCTTAACAAAAAGCATCGAAAGGCATACTTTTCATTATCCACTTCCTTAGCTATGGCAGTGATTCTCTTCTGGGTTTTTGCCATATCACAAAGGGCTGTGATGAAATGCGTGTAGGCTTTAACTTTCTCAGCATCTTCATCAAAGGAAAACCAAGGAAAACGTAGAGTTTCCTCTGTTTGCTCAACAGGTAGTTCCTCTACTCCAAGGGCCTTTTTAATGAGAGCTCCCTTACTTTCCAGAATCTTTTCCAAGTTGTTTAAGGCAATGTCGGTGAAGTCTTTCTTAGGGATTTCAATTACTAACATGTCTTTGTCGTCTGTGTGCCCCTGTAGCAAACCTTCTGGTTTCACATAGGTAAATCCTCGACTCTCAAGTTTATCGAGGAGTGTGGCCGCTTTTTCGCCCACAACAACTTCATCAAAAATAAGAGCACCTTCCTTATCAACTTCAAACCCGCCTATTTGATAAATGAATGTTGGT
>JAHDRO010000064.1 GCA_018433265.1 Bacteroidales bacterium | reverse complement strand
CTCCGGTACGGGTACCCCGACTCACTTCAAAATTGAAGATGCTGCTACTGCAACCTCTTTTATTAAAACCAGCAGTGGAGACATGACAATGGATATAACAAACGGAACACTTGCAGGTGGAGCAAAAGGAATTATAACCAGAACTCTTGCAACTCCTGTTGTATTAACAGCAGTAGCTCCTAATCCTGACCTGTCAGTACTAAAAACCCAGGTAAATGCAACTACTTTGGTCGTTCCGACAACCGCTTTTGCAACCGGTGATATCAAATTTACATTTACAGTTGACGGTGAGACCTATTCTGCAACCAATACTAATACTACTCCAATCTCCTGGTCAAAGGGCAAACAGTATATCTATACAGCCAAACTTGAAGGTACAGGTCTTGTAATAAATAGCGTAGTGATAACTGATTGGTCTGTTGAAGCCGGAGGTCTTATTGATATTAAATAAGAATTTTAATGTGGAAATTTGTAACAGTTGCTTTAATTGTAATACTCTCCCAAGGTTGCTCAAAGAGTGAGATTAATAGGGGATGTTGTTCGGTACCACTCTCTATTGTCCCGACTATCAATCCGGAAGAAGCAACTGTTGCTCATTTAGATGATTATATCGGGTCATTAAATATTGGCGTGCAGGTAACAAATTTTATCGGGACGGTTTTATATTATCCTGACACAAAAAATATTGAATTGTCAAAATCGGAAACGTGGAACCTGTCAAAAACTGTTTGCATATCCTGCTTAAAAGCTAAAATTTATGCATATAGCCCATTTTCAGCTATTGAAAGTGATTTGACAGGTACGGGAGAGACAGCACAGATTCTTTTAAACATTCCGGGTAATCAGGAAATGAGAGATCAGGTCGATTACCTTTATGCTTCACAGGACAAACATCTGCCAGTAGGCGGAAGTGATATCATTAATATAAACCCGGATGTCACACTTAGATTAAATCACGCATTGGCTCTAGTTTCATTTGTAATATATAAAGATAATTACTCAGGAGCCGGTGTTTTAACTCAATTTGAAATTAAAAACACTGTATCAACGAATCTGAGAATTAACAAATCAGGAGGCAATGATTTAAAAATGAGTTTGTCAGATGGAACAATAACTGGCGGTGAAAATACTGCTTCCATTTTTATCAGTTCAGTCGATAACATTATAACAGAGACTAAAGATCCCGGAACAAATGAAGAAACGCTAAAAGCTAAGATTAACGGTTACGCATATGTCATTCCGGCAAGTTTTGCCCACAAAGAAGATATGCAGTTTGTTTTTATGATAGACAATCAAGCCGTTACAGTGTCATTGACAGGTGTGGATGTATTAGAATGGGAGAAAGGCAAACAATATATATATAATTAAATTATCAGAGGCCTCTGCTTCTTCCATTATGAACATAACTGTTGTTGATTGGACTGTTTTTTATGGCGGAGAAATTATAATCGGCAATTAAAAGATTTTCAAGATGATAAAATTTTTATGGTCATTAGGAATTTCAATACTTTTATTCACTTCTTGCCAAAAGGAAGAAATTCTGATTAAGCAGGAAGTAAGTATGGGTGACTTGATAAGAATAAGCGGAGATTATAATTCTCCTCAGACCAAAACGATTCTTAACGGACTGGTAACTACCTGGGAACCACTCGATAAAATTGGGGTATACTGTGCTCAGGCAAAACTTTCAGGTGGGGCTGTCGGAGTGAAAAATGCAGAGTACACAGCTTTGACAGGAACCCTTTCATCTGAATTTTCAGGAACGATGTTTTGGGGCACAGGTTCTCATATCTTTTATGCCTATTATCCGTACAAAGCCTCAAACTCTTCGGTAGAAGCTGCAGATATTCCAATTACACTTCCGGATGTTCAGACTCAAAACGGGACAACATTTTCGCATATCGGAGATATGGATTTTCTTGTGGCGACTCCAAAAACATTTGACCCTATGATAGATGGAGCAGCAACGCCAGTAGGGATTACATATAACCACATTTTTTCGATGATAGAATTTAAGGTTTTAATCCCCCAGGGAACAACAAAATTCAGGAAAATTGAGATGACAACATCTTCTCCGAATTATCTCTCTCTGTCATCAGGAACTATCGATATTACTCAGGCAAAACCGGCAGATAATGTGTCTTACTCAATATCATCTCCTACAGGTACCTTGACTTCAACCCTGAATATTACGGGGGACTGCATTATAACGAATCATCCGGGAACAACAGCAGGGGCAATGATGATGGTTCTTCCCGGTGATCACACTGGCAGCAGTTATACTGTTGTCGCAACTACAGATATGGGTGTTATCACGGTTATTCGTGATGGAGTTATACTTAAAAGGAACAATAAATACAATCTGACTATCACAATACCATTTATAGATCTCAAAACAGCCGACAGATTCGGTATATTATCCGGAGTAGGTATCAGCAGTGCAGGTTCCAGCATTATTAATGATATGGATGTAGGGATAAGTCCGGGTTTAAAAGCCGCAATTGTTGGTTTCCCTCCTGCATTAGTGGTGAACGATGCCATTTATGCTGCTGACGATGTCGCTCCTTTAGGTACTGCCGAAATGTTAACACAGGCGAAACAGGACTTAACTGATGCATATCATTTTGCAGAAGCTGCTATTACACCCACTCCTGTAGTCGTTGCAGGAGATATTGGCGGAGAAACTCTTACTCCGGGAATTTACAAATCTTCTTCTTCTCTAGAAATACAAAAAGGTAACCTGACGCTTGATGCTCAGGGCAATACAAATGCCTTTTGGGTGTTTCAGGTAGCTTCTGAATTTACATCTGTAGGTGGAGCGGGCGGAAATGTTGTGCTTACGGGAGGAGCTCAGGCAAAGAATGTCTGTTGGCAAGTTGGTTCTTCTGCAACTATAGGTGACAATACCTCATTTAAAGGAAATATTTTGGCTTTAACTTCAATAACATTGAATTCAGGTGCAGTTGCAGAAGGAAGGATGCTTGCCATAAACGGAGCTGTTGTATTGACCAGCACAAACATAATCAACAAACCATAAAGCTCCGGACAGATCTTTTTACTGTATATACTTTTTTAAGTATTCACTATTACAAGAAAAAAATCAGTATATTTATTTATTGAAAATAATTGTAATTTTCTACTTGGGAATAATGGAAAGATTTTTTAGCTATGAAAAGCTTTTTATCATGCAG
This sequence comes from Bacteroidales bacterium, assembly GCA_018433265.1. The sequence goes on along the minus strand of JAHDRO010000064.1, from coordinate 170 downwards.
AATTCCAGTATTATTTAAAACAATTCTAAATCAATGATCTTGCAAGGGAATTAGGAATCAGATCAGAGTTGGTTTATCGTTGGCGCAGGGAATTAAAGGAGTACGGTGCGGGTAGTTTTTCGGAACACGGAGTTCCCAATCTCACTCCGGAGATGAAAGAGCTATCTGAT
>JAHDRO010000341.1 GCA_018433265.1 Bacteroidales bacterium | reverse complement strand
GAACATATTCTTCTCGTTCACAACACTTTTACCAATGAAGAGAGCATTGACGCTGCCATGACAATGATCAGCAATCTGTTCTGGGCAATTTGCCCTCTATCCAATATTTTTATACACAGATGTCTGCCACCTGTCGAGCTCATGAGACGCAAAGGATGCACGATAACTCTTGGCACTGACAGTCTTTCAAGCAACAAAGTTCTCTCAATTGTTGAGGAGATCAAAGTCATTCATAATTACTTTCCAAACATCTCTCTTGAAGAAATACTTAAATGGGCAACTCTAAATGGAGCTATGTTTCTCGGCAAAGAAAAAGAGTTGGGAAGTTTTTCCACAGGTAAAAAACCAGGAGTGGTGCTCATAGACAACATCGACTGGAATAAAATGCAACTTACTGAAAATAGCCACTCCAAAAGAATAGTTTAACATATTCAAATAATTATGTCCACAATACTTTTCAATGAAATTATTTATGGTCCTATCAAAAGCCGCCGACTTGGTTCATCGCTTGGTGTAAATCTTCTACCTCCAAACGGTAAATGGTGCAATTTTGACTGCCTTTACTGCGAATGTGGCTTTAACAAAGACGGGAAAGACAATCGACAAATCCCTGCCAGAGAAGATGTTCGCAAGAGTCTCGAAAGAGTTTTGTCAAACCTTTCAACAAAAGGAGACAGAATCGACAGCATAACATTTTCCGGTAATGGAGAACCCACAATGCATCCGGACTTTGCAGCTATAATTGAAGATACCATTTCTCTTAGAACAAAATACAAGCCAGAAGCCAAAGTGTCTGTGCTTTCAAATGGAAGCGGAATAGCAAGAAAAGAGATTATAGACGCCCTTCTAAAAATCGAGAATCCTATTTTGAAGATAGATTCTGCTTTTGACAGAACCATTCTTCTTATCAACAGACCAGCATATGCATATTCAATTAGAAAATTGAAACATGACCTTCAACCACTTAGCGACAGATTTGTTCTTCAAACCATGTTTCTAAGAGGGGAATTTGAGGGGAAGACAATTGACAACACAACACCTGAAGAGGTTGAAGCATGGCGTGCTTTAGTTGATGAAATAAAACCAAGAGAAATTATGATTTATACCGTTGACAGAGAGACACCTGCTAAGAATTTATGTAAAGTCTCCGTTGAAGAGATGAACAAGTTTGTTGCGCCTCTGATAGAGAAAGGCTATAAAGTAAAAGTTAGCGGATAAGATGAGAATTGTAGTCCAACGAGTTCTTGAAGCTTCCGTCAAAGTTGACGGGATATGTACAGGGAAGATTGGCAAAGGGTTGCTGCTTTTTGCAGGGTTTGAAGATAACGACAATGATTCTGATATTGCTTATGCAGCAAAAAAAGTTGTAAATCTCCGTATATTTGATGATGATAATGGAGTAATGAACCATTCTATTCTTGAGAAGTGCGGAGGTATACTTTTGATTAGCCAGTTTACTCTTTTTGCCCAGACACGCAGAGGCAATCGTCCTTCATACATTATGGCCGCCAAGCCGGAAAAGGCAATTCCTCTATATGAACAATTTAGAAAAGAACTGGAAAAGACATTGGGGAAAAAAGTCGAAACTGGTGTTTTCGGTGCTGACATGAAAGTTTCTCTTATAAATGACGGACCTGTAACAATCTGGATCGACACTAAAGTTGACAAAAACAGTTGAAAAATGGAAAATATTAAAAGAGAGATATCAAAAATTACAGACAACATTGATAATTGGCTCAATAAAGAGGCTTTAAGAAAATACATAGGACTAATTGATCTTACATCCCTGAACTCTGCAGACACATCTTCCAAAATATTGGGATTGGTAGAGAAAGTTAACAACTTTAATATTGACTTTCCTAAATATCCTTCTGTAGCTGCAATGTGTGTCTATCCAAATTTTGCAAAGCTGCTTAAGTCCAGTCTCAAGGTTAAGAATGTTAAAATCGCTGTTGTTGCGGGTGCTTTCCCTTCTTCTCAAAGTTTCAAAGAAATAAAGACCGCAGAGTGCAGGATGGCTGTTGAAAACGGCGCTGACGAGGTTGATATAGTCCTTGCTCTTAACAAGTTTCTAGATAAAAAATATGAGGAGACAAAATCAGAAATCAGAGACATTAAGGCAGTTATTGGAGACAAACATCTGAAAGTTATTCTTGAAACCG
>JAHDRO010000086.1 GCA_018433265.1 Bacteroidales bacterium | reverse complement strand
TGCATTGGTTGCACAAGAAAACAGAAAAAAAGATTTAATGGAATGGGTTGAGTTTAATAAGGAGACACTCAAGAAGCATAAATTGGTTTGTACCGGGACAACTGGAAGAATGGTTAAGGAAACTCTTAGTAAAGGGGTACATAATGAAGAAAAGGAGCTGGATATTACTATTCTCAAGTCCGGTCCATTGGGAGGCGATCAACAGTTGGGCGCTCGTATTGCCCAGGAAGAGATTGATTTACTCTTTTTCTTATGGGATCCAATGCAACCTCAACCACATGATGTTGACGTAAAAGCTCTACTCAGAATTTCAAGTCTCTACAATGTCCCAACAGCTACTAATCGTTCTACAGCAGATTTTTTGATTTCTTCTCCTCTTTTTGATACCGACTATCATCCAAAGTTGATCAGTTATGAAGATTATGTAACCAGAAAATTGATTTTATAAACTTCTACATATCATTTGATTATCATCTCAATGGTAAAAATGGAGTTTTTCTCTCTTTTTCCCTCTATAATTACATTGTTATCTGAAATGTGTCTGTAAATTTCGATCCGATCATTCAGCCTGGTTTCGAGGTTGAAATTTATAATCATATCAGAGACTTGTATGCTTGAATAAAATTCAGGATCAAGTGAATCTATTGCCCATTCAACATATTTGGCATTGTTTGTATGTTTGTTTATGTCCACATCGCTATATGACACCTTTTTAGTATGGACATATTCCATTTCATGAGGAATATTAATTTTTTCGGCGTGTTCTGTAATCGCATCTTTTAAGTGGATAGTATCAGGATGTCCCAATAACTCAATTCTGTGCATTTTTCTTGTTTCAATGTTGATTATTACCCATGATGACGTCGCTTTGATAACCGCCTCTTCAACCTCATTATTTACAACAAAGTCTCTATACCAAAATAATCTGTCTCCTCCTTTGTGCCATGTATACATTGTGATTTTATCTTTCCATTTTGGAATATCCTTGAATATGATATGCATTCTCGAAAGCACCCACACAACTCCCTCTTTTATAAGTGTGTCATAGCCAAATCCCAATAAGGTCGCATGCTGACCTGCAATTTCCTGTGCATAATTCATGAATGCAAATAGTTTAAGGTTTGCATTCATGTCAGTCTCATAACTTTTTACAAGATATTTTTCACTGTAGATTTTCATGGCAATTCAAAAAAAGCAAAATTAGAGATTAATTGTCTAAACAATAAATTTAGATTAACTTTGCAATCCTGTATTACAATCCGTATTTATTTATGAGCACTAAATATGTTTTTGTTATGGGAGGAGTTACCTCTTCCTTAGGAAAAGGTATTATTGCATCCTCTTTGGCTAAGTTGTTACAAGCAAGAGGGCTGTCTGTCACTATTCAAAAATTTGATCCATATATCAATGTTGACCCGGGTACACTTAATCCATATGAGCATGGA
>JAHDRO010000024.1 GCA_018433265.1 Bacteroidales bacterium | reverse complement strand
CGGAATATCAGCTTGGTATCTCAAAAAAAAGAGAGAAGAAGAATTCTCCAGAAAAAGCATTAAAATTGCTGCTTTTACAGGTCTTATTTCGATTATTCTCCTTATTTATACAGGGGACGGTTCTGCACAACAGGTTGCTCAAAAACAGCCTATGAAACTCGCAGCCATGGAAGGTCTCTATGATGGGCAGAACGGAACACCACTAATAGCTGTAGGGTTGCTGAACAATAAAAAATTTAAAGCTTTAATGAACAACGATTCATTGGGTTATGAGCTTGAAAAGCCATATCTCATGAAGATTTCTATTCCAAAAGCATTATCGCTTCTTGGATACAGAAATCTAAATGCATTTGTACCCGGCATAAATGATATTATAAAAGGAGGCTACGTATTCAAAGATGAAAATGGAAATCCCTGCATTGCACAATCCTTTGAAGAAAAATCTTTAAGTGGTAAAATCGCCATCAATGCTCTTGCATCATACAACAAAGCCAAAAAAGCAGGGGACGAAAATAGTATGGAAGATTCTAAAAATGAGTTACAGGAAAATTTCAATAACTTTGGCTATGGATACATTAAAGAGGCTAAGGATATTGTTCCAAACGTTCCTCTTGTTTTCTACTCATTCCGTATCATGGTGATTCTTGGAGGATATTTTCTTTTCTTTTTCATACTGACATTATGGCTCGAAAAGAAAGAAATGATTGGTCGATGCCGATGGTTTCAGATACTTGCCATTATAAGTGTTCCCCTAGTTTACATATGCTCTCAGGCAGGTTGGATAGTCGCTGAAGTTGGAAGACAACCATGGACAATTCAAAATTTGCTCCCAGTACAAGCTTCTGTTTCAGGAGTAAGTTCTTCTACTGTTCTTACAACAGTTATTCTTTTCTTTGTTCTGTTCTCAGTGCTGCTGGCAGCAGAACTTAGTATCTTGTTCAAGGTAATAGCTAAAGGTCCTTCTTCACACTAATTAATACATTAAATTATGATATATTTCCTTCAGCATTATTGGTGGCTTGTAGTCTCATTGCTCGGAGCCCTGCTTGTATTTCTAATGTTTGTTCAGGGTGGCCAGACCCTTTTATTTGGTACTGCAAATAATGAAGAGGAGAAAACTTTGCTGGTTAATGCTCTGGGACACAAATGGGAGTTAACATTTACCACTCTTGTTACATTTGGTGGCGCCATGTTTGCCTCTTTCCCACTCTATTACTCAACAAGTTTTGGAGGTGCCTACTGGCTTTGGATAACTATACTGTTTTTATTTGTAATACAGGCTGTATCATATGAATATAGAAATAAAGCCGGTAATCTTCTTGGTGCAAAGACATATGAAGCTTTTTTATTTCTAAACGGCACTCTGGGGACTATTCTTTTAGGAGTTGCTGTTGGCACTTTCTTTACAGGTGGATCTTTCGTCATGGACAAAATGAGCATAACAGAGACTGCAAGGCCTTCCATATCTTACTGGACATCACGCTGGCATGGTCTTG
>JAHDRO010000075.1 GCA_018433265.1 Bacteroidales bacterium | reverse complement strand
TTGAAAGAGGATAATAAAGGCAGCTTGTCTCCATGTTCGTGGTTTATAATTTTTGTAATTCTTTCACCATCCAAAATCAGACTACCAATAAAGGAGAGTCCTTCATTTATTATAGTTCCATTTTTAATCAAAATTGACATCCTGCTATTATTGTTTTGGGGTTATTTTTCTGAGTCTCATCCAGAGTACTCCCCAGAATGCCTCACCAAATATGCTGCTGCTCATCTTAGAAGTTCCTTCTTTTCTGTCTATGAAAATAATTGGTACTTCTTTAATCTTAAATCCTAGTTTAAAAGCATTGTATTTCATTTCTATCTGAAATCCATAACCTTTCATTCTGATATTATCAAGATCGATTGTCTCAAGAAGCTTTCGTTTATAGCATTTAAAGCCTGAAGTAGTGTCATATACATTTATTCTCAACACTTTACGTACAAAAACAGAGGCACAGTATGACATTATTACTCTTCCAATGGGCCAATTAATCACACTAATGCCATTGCAATATCTGGATCCAATAACAAGATCTGCTCCTGATTCGGCCTCATGGTAAAGTTTGGGCAAATCTTCAGGATTGTGAGAGAAATCAGCATCCATTTCAAATATGTAATCATATTTCCTTTCTATTGCCCATTTGAAACCTGTTATGTAAGCAGTGCCCAATCCGAGTTTTCCTTCTCTTTCTATTAAATGAAGCTCTTCAGGATAAGCCATTTGCAAACCTTTTACAATTTCTGCAGTGCCATCAGGAGAACCATCATCAACTATAAGAATATGAAATTTTTCTTCTAAATTAAATATGGCATTTATGATTTTCGATATATTTTCCTTTTCGTTGTAAGTTGGAATTATTACTACTTTATTTGATTCCATGATAATATTTATATTAATACAAATGTAATATTTTCACTTTGTTCATCAAATACATTCAGGTTTCATTCTTGGGTTACCTGGCCCTTCGTTTTTATATTAAATATTTTTCTCCAGATATTTGTTTAGAGGAGAAAAGTTATTACCTTTGCACTCCCCAAACGGGATTTTGGGCAAGTTCATTGATAAGACTGGGAGACAAGCACAATATAAATATAAGAG